>CAMYBM010000001.1 GCA_947253995.1 uncultured Candidatus Saccharibacteria bacterium
ATACAAGTTGCCGCCACTCTTAAGTAAACCGAATGCATCAGTTTTCTCGGTAGTAATTTTAATTGGCAACTCATCGTTAAATCCATACGAAGCCACATTTGATTTAGTCTCATTATCTACAATGGATACTACGACTCTAAGATCGCCACCCTGCAATTGTTTAGTACTAAATTTATAAACCAACGCATGCTTATCTGTGTCATCAGTAACATCTTTAGTCCTAACTAACGTAAGATCATATCCATTAGCCTGCAGCATTGCCTGTACGTACACTGGCCGTTCAATTACAGACTTATATTCTATGTTAACCACTAAATCTTCACCCGATCTTAGCACTGGGTTGTCAACGGTTGCTTTAATGTATGACTCACGGTTCTTACGCATCTCTTTAAGTGCCTTCCTAGCATTTGGATCAGAGGAGATATTCTCTAAGGAATAACTATCTGCAACGTCATCTGGGTCGCCACTGTCAACAATTCGACCGTCTTCAATCATGATAGCACTAGTACAATATTTACGCACTGCACTCATATCGTGAGTAACTAGAATAACAGTCTTATTGCTATCTTGTTTAACTTTATGAAAGAAGTTGGCGCACTTACGTTGGAAAGCCTCGTCACCAACTGCAAGCACCTCGTCCAATACCAGGATATCTCCTTGCGCTTTAATTGCTACACTAAAAGCTAAGCGAACTTGCATACCAGATGAATAGTTCTTCAACTTTTGATTCATAAAATCTTTCAACTCAGCAAAATCAACGATATCATCATACATATTATCAATTTCTTGCCGCGAAAAGCCTAGCATAGCACCATTTAAATAAACGTTTTCGCGTCCAGTAAGATCAGGGTTGAACCCTACGCCCAATTCAATAAATGGTACTAGTGAACCATTAACTGTAACCTTTCCGGCAGTCGGTAAATAGATCCCCGAAATAATCTTTAGTAAAGTTGATTTGCCAGACCCGTTGCGGCCAACAATACCAATAAAATCTCCACGGTGCACCTTAAGTGAAATGTCACGCAAAACGTGTTGATTGCGATATCCCTTAATTCCTTTGCACCAATTAATAAATGCTTGCTTAATCCCATTGCTGCGTTCAATTGGCAGACGAAAAGTCTTGGCTACGTGCTCAACTTCTAGCACTACATCGCGTTCGCTCATTACAAGTCCTCCGTAAATGTTCGCGACGCCCGCTTAAATACTACAATACCAATTGTCAAAATAAGGGCAACAATTATCAGCGGCGCTAATTTAAATAAACCAAACGGTCCATTGACAACGCTCCATACTGTTTCAGTTGGCCCAATCAAAACATAGCGTGCATCTTGTATAATCTGAGCAATTGGACTTACCAAAATAATTTTTGCAATAGTAAGTGAGCTGTGTCCATTCATGTTAATAATCATACCTATTGGGTAGATAATTGGAGTCAAGTAAAATAGCATTTGTACTAGCACGTCCCAAATATGACAAATGTCACGAAACTTAACGTACATCGAGCTAAGAATTAATGCCACACCAACAGATAGAATATATAGTTCGCTAACAACTAATGGAAATAGTATAATTTTCCAACTCAATGGTACACCATTAATGGCCATAAAGATGGCAACAACAACTAAACTAATCGCTAAGTTAATAAATGCTGATACGGTAGCTGATATTACTACGATGTAACGCGGAAAATTAATCTTACGTAATAAATCGCCGCGTCCAACAACAGCCATCATGCCCTGACCAGTAGCTTCCTGGAAGAAAGCCCATAAGGTTTGAGCCAGCAATAACGATACCACAAAATGTGGAACATTAGCCCCAAACTTTAAAAAACGCACAAACACAACATACATGATGGCAAATAGCATCAACGGTTTTAGCACAGACCACACCATACCTAAAATCGAACCTTGGTAGCGTAATTTAAAATCGGTCTTAACTAATTCGCGTAACAGTATAATAGAGTAGCGATAGTGCGCAATTATCCTTTGCATCATCTATCATTATAACAAAAAAATAATTGCAACAATAGGTTATAATGTAGTTAATGACTAAACCAACTATATCAATTGTCATCCCGGCCTATAATGCAGCTCTTTGTTTGCCGGAAACCATACACGCTATTCAACAACAAACTTTTTCTAACTGGGAGTTAATCATTGTTGATGACTGCTCGACTGACCAGACCTATAAAATAATTTGTGATCTAGCACACAAAGATCAACGCATCGTATCACACAAACTTGAATCAAACCAAGGTGCAAGCGGTGCTCGTAATGCTGGCATAGCATTAGCGCGTGGGCAATATATGGTATTTTTAGATGCTGACGATACAATCAAACCAAACTATCTTAGTACTTTGTTAGATAGTATGACCCCAAATTGTGACCTTGCAGTATGTGGTTTTATTTATCGTCAATGGCATAATCATAAAATAACCAACGAAGAGATTATCGGTTTAACTAGTTTGCCCGATAAACCAAGTGCAATGCCTTTTGCCGTTTACGTGGTTTACCTGCTTGGCATTTCACCATTACTTTACCAAGTATGGAATAAACTCTATCGCCGCGATATCATTCACCGTTATAAATTACAGTTTCCAATAAATCTAAACTTCGGCGAAGATCTAGAATTTAACCTATCTTATTTGCACTATGCTAAACAGATAAAATTCATTAAGGCAGCACCGTACATTTACAATCTCAGAGATACAGGTACTTACAAAAAATCATCTTTGATTTATAAACATCGCATTCATAATTACCGCGCCGTACAAAATTTAGTAAAGCACACAGACCACCCTCAGCTCAAAGACTATCTTCAATGGCTACAATACTATTGGTTCTATTCATTCTGTCTAGCCATCAACTTGTTGCCACGCAAACAGCGTTACGATAAACTGACGAACGCCATTAAACAAACTAATTTTCATTACATACCTAAACGTAATGTTATTGGCCTAAAACGTTGGCTACTGAGTACGCTTATCTGCCGGCTCAGCCATCAACCACATTTACTAAGTTTATTTATAGATCTATCGAACGGTATCAAAAAGTGCGCTCTAACAGCGTGGTTATGGCGCACTCTTAAACGCAGTTAATCTTCCACTTTTAAGCGCAGTACAATGTGCCGTTCTTTGCCTTCACCTTCACTAGCAGTGTCAATTTGACCGTAGTCGATTAACGCCTTATGTATGGTATAGCGATCAGCTGGATTCATTGGTTTAAGTGCCATCGTTTCGCCTGTTTCGATTACTTGCTTTGCCCATTCTTCAGCTTGTTTGGCTAAACTATCATTGCGCCGCTTTTTATAATCAGCAACATCTAAATTAACTCTAGTTAAGTCAGCATTCTTTAACTTTAAAGTTGCACGAACTAAATATTGCAAACTATTGAGAGTTGCGCCATTTTTACCAATTAATAAACTCGACAGGTAGCTCGCTGGAACAGATAACTCAATCATGTCGCCTTCAGCGGTTGCATAAACTTCAGTATTAATACCGTAAAACGAGAGTAGATTCTCGACATACTGTTTAGCGTATAAAATTGATGCTTCACGATTCATTATCACCTCCTTACTTTGCCTTACGCCTAATTGTAGTTTTTGTCGATATATTATCGACTACAGGATCATCCGGCGCCAGCTGCTTACGTCGGACAACTACCGACTTGGCATGCTTTGCGCGCTCATTACTGATATTCTTCAATTCATCCTGATCTTGATTAAAAATGCACTGTTGTTGAATAACAGCAACCAATGATGAAGTAGCGTAAAATAAAATAACCGCACTCGGGAATGGTATTGAGATAAAGAAAGTAACAACTGGCATAAGTAAAGACATTCGTCGAGTAGCGGCTTGATTAATTTCAGATTGATCAATTCTTTCACCATTAGAAGCATCGTGTAAAATTTTACGGATACCACGCACATCATCGCTTTTTGGTAACAGCTGCTTAGCTTGAATATACTGTAATATTGCGCATACTAATACTATAACGAGAGCTGGTGCGTAAGTAGCAGCCGATTTTCCAAGATCAATTACACCAAATAAATTAAACTGTGGATTAGATCCGATTAAATCATTAACTCTCGGCAGACCATTTAACCAACCGTACAAATAATTCGACGCGACCGCGTTGGTATGAAAATGCACAATTGTACGCGTAACATTAAAAATTGCCAACAAAATTGGTAGCTGGATCAAGTTAACGGCGATTGAGTAACTTTGTTTAATGCCACGTTCTTTATACAAAGCCATCATCATGGTAGCTTGTACCATTTTATCTTTATTGCTACGTTTAATTTTATCAAGTTCAGGCTTGATGTCACGCATCAGCTTGGCTTGATGCAACTGACATTTCACCAGTGGCCACATTAGTAAACGAATAATTACCGTAACAATAATAATCGATATACCAAAATCACCAACAGCACTATAGATCACTGCCAATAAGTTAAAAATTGGTTTAGTTAAAATTTCATCAAACAGATTCATCATCTATTATCTTATCATAAAGCGTCGTTTTATGCAGTTTATGATAAGCTAACAAGAGTTGCTGTTCTAATTCTTGCGGCTTAAGTAGCAGTATATCTGCTGAATAGATACTAATGGCCAAGTCAACCGGTTGTTCCCAATTGTCTAAATGCAATCTTATTAATTCATACAGTCGCCGCCGAGCCTGATTGCGCAGAACTGCATGTCGCAATACTTTTTTACTGACAATTACCGCCGCACGGGTTGTCTTGCGATGCGGGTTAAGTGTCGCGCGAACGCTAAAATATTTAGTACGGACTTTAGCGCCGTGACTAAATAAATAATTTAAGCTAGCATGACCATGAAAACGGTAATTTTGTCGTAACATAAATAATATCTAAAAATTAGAAAAATTATAACGAGCTACTTGCTCGTTATAATTGTATAATCTAACGCGCAATTTTATTGCGCTGCTTATTGCGACGACGCTTCAAAACTAACTGGCCAGCACGGGTTGACATTCTAGCGCGAAAGCCATGCACACGAGCAGCGTGTCGCTTCTTTGGTTGGTAGGTTCTCTTTGGCATATCGTTATTAGTATAACATAAAATTACATTTTTTCAACATAACAACTTAACTCATAACGTTATCCACACCCATAATTGAGTTTTCCACTGCTATTACAGTAGTAATTCTAATATGTGGAAAACTATAGGGCTATTTAATTTGGCGTTTTTGTCTTGTGGAAAACTCTCGATTTTGTTATGATTTTAATTAGTGAATGAGGTGTATGGGGTACAAACTAACCGACTGCACGAATTGTGGCAGGAAGTCTTAACTGACGTCAAACTCAACAATTCAGTATCAGATACCAGCTACAATATTTTTTGGAAAAACAAAACTAACGACGCTATCACATTAATCAAACTAACTGATTCAACCTACACCTTCGAAGTAAAAAACTTCATGTTTAAGACGCAATTTGAAACAAAATTCTACAACTTAGTCTGCGCTGAATTAGCTAAATTTAATCCATCGGTTTCAAAACCTAATCTAATATTTAAGATTCGCAAAAATAGTACCAAGGGGCATATTGACGATGATGTCGTTGTGATTACAGAGAGTAAATCACCCAAGCAAAAAAGCTCCGCAACATTTCAATCACATCTCAACAGTAGATATACTTTTGATAGTTTTATTGTTGGATCGTGCAATCAGTTTGCCTACACTGTAGCTCAGGCTGCAGCAAAACAACCTGGGACACATTACAATCCTGTATTCGTCTATGGTGGTGTTGGACTAGGCAAAACTCATTTAATTCAAGCGATTGGTAATTCGATCCAAAAAAATAATCCTGATAGCAAGGTACTATACGCAACTACCGAAGAATTCGTCAACGATTTTATCTATCACGTACGCAACAAAACGCCTGAAGCTTTTACTAAAAAATATCGCGAGCTCGACGTATTAATTATCGACGACATTCAATTCATTGCGGGTAAAGGTAAAACAGAAGAAGCGTTTTTCAATACTTTTAATTCGTTACACCAATCTAATCGACAGATAATAATTAGCTCAGATCGTCCGCCGGCAGAAATAGCCACATTAACTGATCGCCTACGCAGTCGTTTTCAAATGGGCATGATGGTCGACATAGCTTTGCCGGAATACGAAACCCGCGTCGCCATTGTTGAAGCCAAATCGATGCTAAATAGCACAATAAATCTACCGAAAGCAACCGCTGAATACATTGCTAAAACAGTCTGCACTAACGTACGTGAACTCGAAGGCGCGCTCAACCAAATTTTAGCGTACGCCGAGATGCAAAACATTACGCCTACACCAGAGTTTGCTGCTGAAATTTTAGCCAGTAATCACCCTAGCAAAACTCGCCACGTTACTGCTCGGCAAATTATTGACAAGACAGCACGCCACTTTAACATTAAAGTTACCGAAATGAAATCAGCCTCACGCAGCGTAACAGTTGCCCTACCGCGACAAATATCAATGTATCTTCTGCGTACTGAATTACATTTAAGTTATCCTCAAATTGCCACTGAATTAGGGCGCAACGATCATACTACGGCTATGCATTCAATTCGCAAAATTGAAAATAAAGTCGAGTTAGATACTGTAATTCGCCAAGAAGTAGCTGCTATAAAGGACGAACTCTATGCTTAATACAGTGGATAACTCGTGGAAACTCGGTGGATTTAACCTTGTAAAAACTGTGCAAATCTTTCCACTGAATTTTGAATGCTTAATGGTTCAAAACCAACTGTGCAAAACACTAAGCATTTATACACAGCTTTCCACAGCCGTTTTCCACAACTTATTTTCAGTTAAATACAGTACGTTTTCCACTTTATCCACAAGACTTATTACTATGATTATTTAATTAATAAAGGAGATATAAAATGAAACTATCTATCCCACAGCAGAATTTAGCCAAAGCACTAAGCAACGTAGCGCGTATCGCTACTGCGCAATCTGGCAATGCAATGCTAGGTAATGTTTTATTGCGAACTGATACGAATAAGTTAATTGTTAGCGCTACGAATCTTGAAGTTGTTATTGTTTATACGATACCAGCTAGGGTTGAATCCGAAGGGGCAATCACTGTACCTGCCCGCATCTTAGCTGACTTTGTTGCAAAGCTACCGAATACAACGGTAGAATTGAACGTTGAGCATAATCTAATAAAGGTTAAAGCTGGCGGTTTCAGTTCGACAATTAACGCGACCGATGCAGAAGAATACCCGGCAATTCCAGAATCGGAGGAACCGAAGCAGTTTGTAGTATCGGGTGCCGACTTAAAGCTAGCAGTCAACCGTACGATTGTAGCAGTCAGCTCAGATACGACGCGACCAATATTTACCGGAGTTTGCTTCTGCAAAAAAGCTGGTAAGCTAGTTTTGGCTGCAACTGACGGCTACCGATTAGCTGAATCAAAGACTAATGTAGCGATTGAATGTGATCTCAACTTTGTTGTACCGTCTAGCGCCTTGCAGGATGTTGTTCGTGTCATTGAATCCAATAACGACGTAATAGTGAAATATAGTGATGATCAAGTGAGCTTTATTATTGATGACGCTCGAGTAACGTCACGTTTGATCGATGGTAGTTTTATTAATTATGACAATTTGATTCCGATGGAAAATAAATTCAACATTAAAGTTAATCGTGGTGATCTACTTAAGGCGACAAAAATGGCCGAGCCGTTTACGCATCCAGCTAATATTATTACCCTAAAGACTGGCAAACACAGTATCGCGATTCGCTCAGTAGCGGGACAGGTTGGTGTTAACTCGTCTGAATTAGAGGCTGAGGTTAAAGGTAAAGAGAGCTCGATTAACTTAAATGTACGGTATGTAATTGACGCTATTAACTGTATTAACGGGGAGGATATTACTTTGCGCTACAATGATCCCAATATGGCAATTCTGCTAAGTGGGGACGACGATAATTACACACATTTGGTAATGCCGGTGCGATCATAATGTTGTTAACAGTTAAGAATTTTCGTTCACACGACAGCTGTACGGTTGAATTTACCGATGGTATGAATATTATTACCGGTATTAATGGCAGTGGAAAAACTAGCCTAATTGAAGCCATTTATATTGCACTTCTAGGAAAAAGCTGGCGATCAAACTTCGACGAAATCACAAAGAAGGATGGATTGGGCGATTGGTGGCGTATTGATCTTAACCTTAATAACGATACGCGTATTGTAAAATACAAAAAAGGCAGCAAAGAGTTTATCATTAATGATAAAATTTATCGACGCTTCCCAACGAGTCAGCGTTTGCCAGTAATTTTATTTGAACCCAATGATATGCAGCTACTATACGGATCGCCTGCTCGGCGGCGTGACTTTTTTGATCGTATAATTGGGATTATTTACCCGGATCATCAATCTAATGTGAATAAATTTACAAGAGTGTTAAGGCAACGTAATAATTTATTAAAGCAGGAATACTATAGCTTAGACGAACTGGTAGTATGGAATAAACAAATGGTGGATCTATCGCGCAAAATATCGCTTCAGCGTAAATGTTTAATTGAAAAAATCAATCAAACATTGCAGCAAGAATACGAAATGATTGCTAAACAAGAAGATAGTATCAAGCTACGTTTTGTGCCGGGAGTTCCGTCAGGGTTAGATCTCGATTATGCCCTACAGCAAGACCCAGGCAATACGCATATTGGCGCGCAAAAAGATGATATTGCGTTTATTTTTAACGGAAAATTTGCCAAGACGGCAGCATCGCGTGGCGAAAATAGAACTATTCTATTTGCTTTATTGGCTGTAATTAGCAAACTAGTACGCTCAATTTACGGCTACGCTGTCATTTTACTTGATGATATAGATTCTGAGCTTGACGAAGTACACCGACAAAATCTATACGCAACGCCAGTATTCCAGGAGCATACGATTGCTACTACTTTAGCGTACAGCGGAGATAAGTGTAATATTATTAAGCTTTAGTCGGCGCGATTCAATGACGCTACGACATCGTAATGTGATGCTACCCACGCTGGATATAATCCAAGTATAATACCAGCGACTAATGGGATGCCGAGACCAAGTATGATGGCATTTAGACTAAAGATAAGGCTAATTGATAGATAGTTGGACAAAACGAGTGTTGCCACGTAAGCCAAAATAACACCAATCACTCCACCGTATAATGTAATGGCACCGGACTCGACTAGGAATTGTAGAATGATATCGCGATTAGTTGCGCCGACAGCCCGTCGGATGGCAATCTCACTGCGACGTTCAATAACGTTAACGAGCATGATACTAACAACGCTAATGCTACTTAGTAGGATGACGATAACTGCAACAATCAATACGACTGTTTGTGCCCAATTAATTAATTGTTGTAAGTGCGTTAATATTTGGCTTAATTTGACTATACGATATGTTTCACTATCTGCGTGCGAAGCGGACAAGGTAGCATTGATTGCATCTATCGCAGAGTTGTCTTTAATTTCTACAAGCATTTGATTGATGCGTGGTATATTAAACAAATTTTGACCACGATCTAAGTTCAAAAAAGCTGCCTGATCGATGTTGTACCCTAATAATGAAATAGGTTCGCCAACTTTATCTAATATACCAACAACTGTAAAGTTAGTACCATTTATATTGACGATTTGGTTGCGCGATTGTGTAGTACCAAGTAAACGTTGTGCTAAGCTAAAGCCTAAAACTACCAAGTTCTTAGTGGAATCACCTGCTTCTAGCCAGTTTCCACTTGCTAGTTTGAACTTTAATTGACTAGTGAAGTCGGTATTGGTTGATACTACTGGCGTACCGTCAGCATTGTGATCCTCGGAGCGCAAAGTACTATAAGTAATTAATGATGCACTAGCGCGATTAACTGTGCCGAGCTGACGGATAGTATTGAAATCTTGATTGTTTAGGCTAGGTGTAGTAACTTGCGGTAAGTTGAATTGATTGTTAGTTTGTCCGCCTGAAATAATTAAGCCGGTAGATTTTATCCGGTTAGCTTGCCGCCATATACTGGCACTTAAGGAATCACCAATAATAATACTTAAAGCGATTAAAAATGCCGCGATAACTACACCTAACACAATCATTGTGTTACGTAAGCGATGACGACGAATATTTTCACGCGCAAGTCTAATGGCTAAAAACATTTTATTTACCCTTCCGTTTATGTAAACGATATTTACGCGGTTTCGCTTGATTTTTTATCAGTGTACGTCTAGTTGTCTTAAATGCTGTTGTTGTAGTTAGCTCTTCGTCGCGATCGATTTTACCATCATGCATATAAATTACTCGACTAGCATATTTGAGCAGATCCGGATTGTGCGTCACCATTAGGATAGTATTACCAGCACTATGTAATTTAGTGAATTCTTGCATGATTAAGTTGCTGTTAGTAGTATCAAGATTACCGGTCGGCTCATCGGCTAATATAATCTTTGGGCTATTAATTAATGCCCGAGCGATAGCAACGCGTTGCATTTGTCCACCGGATAGCTGATATGGTTTGTAATATTCACGCAGTGACAAGCCAAAAGTCTTTAGCAAAGCGCTAGCTCGTTCAAGGTTTTTGTAACCTATGCCGCGCCGATAGCTGAGTGGCATAGCAACGTTGTCGATTACGGTTAAATTAGGGATAAGATTAAATCCTTGAAAAATAAAACCAATATCGCGGTTCCGAATCTTAGCTTTACGTCCATCGCTAAAGCGACTAGCTTTACGCCCATTAAACAGGTACTCGCCGCTGTCGGCAGTCTCAAGTAATCCGATGTGGTTTAGTAAAGTAGTTTTACCACAGCCAGAAGGCCCCATGATCGCAACGAACTCACCTTGATAAATTGATAAATTAACGCGATTAAGCGCATAAGTAGCTTGGTCGTCAATGCCAAAAATTTTCGTAAGATCGCGCAATACGATCAAGGGCTTAATACCCTTATTTACCTCTGCCTGCATCATTTATATCATATCGCATTTAGCGGGAATATGGCAAGTTATGTAAATTGTATATGCTATAATATAAAATATATGGCGCAGTATAAAGTACCGCAGGATGTCGAAGCGGACGATAAGTTGATTGGCCCATTTAGCTTTCGGCAGTTTTGTTATCTATTAATTGCGTTTGCCGCTGGCGGTATAGCTTTTGTGTTAGGTAAAATTGCGATACCATTAGCAATTATACCCTTGCCGGTTATTGTATTATTTTTCTCCATTGCACTGCCCTTGAGGAAAGATCAACCAACTGAGATCTATCTCGCAGCAATGGTACGATATTATTTAGTTAACGCTAAGCACCGTATTTGGGTTGCAGATGGCGAAGAAACAAATGTAATCATTGGCGTGCCAGTAGCGGAAGATAGTATTAACTCTAAAGATATAAAAGCGGACGAAGTGTCGCGCCGCTTATCGTTCTTAGCAAATATAACAGATACACAAGGTTGGTCTTCGCGAGGCGTTGACGCGCCAATCAATAATAACCTAAACGATGATTTTATCGCTTCAACTCAAAACATTACCGATGTAATGGACGCTAACGCTTCAAGGATGGATAATCTTCTGGATAAATCATCACAAAAGCAACGCACCCAAGTTATTCAGCGGATGCAGAGTATTCAAACGACTAATGCACCAACACCTACTTCACAATTGTTTCAGCCGATTTCGTCGTCGGCACCGAAGTTAGCACCAAAGTCGGCACCATTAATTAACCCAAATAAGTTACCTAATTACAATTATCAGCCAGTAGTAAATAATAGTCGACAAACGCCTGCTGCGCCACCAATCAGTAGATCGGTGTCGCCTGCACCAACAAGTCAGCTAGTGGCACAACAACCGATTGTAGCAAAGAGAGAACCAGTGCCAACCAAGGAAGTGTTACCATCTGATAGTAAACCTGATATAATAAAACCAGTAAAGCCGGTTACCAACGATACCGGCAGTGTTATAGACATTGAATTACATTAAGGTGGGCGCGATAAATGAAAGTAGCAGATAAAAAATCAGCCGAAGGTAAAGCTGTTAAGAACCCGAATTCAACACAGAACTCACTGCGCTTTGCTGAGTTACGGGATAATCTAGCCATCATGACAGATGGATCATTTCGTGCAGTCATCGCTGCAAAGTCAATTAACTTCGATTTAATGAGTGCTCGTGAACGTGAGAGTGTTGAGATTAATTACCAAGATTTTATTAATTCATTAAACTTCCCTATTCAAATATATGTTAAGTCTGAGAAGGTTGATATTGCTCCTTACGTCGATAAGCTTAAAGCACTGCGCACCAATCAAGAAAATATGCTACTAGGTGCTTTAATCGACGACTACATTGATTTTATTAATGCTCTATCGCGTGAGGCTAACATTATGGATAAAAGCTTTTTTGTTGTCATACCGTACACTATTGGTGAAGAGCATATGAAGATTGGTGAAACTTCTAGTCAAAAAGGTATTCTGACTTCTGTACTAAATGATACTACTGGGCGTCGCAGTCGAGTAGATGTTCCAGCTAATCGTTATAATGATGCCAAAGATATAATAAATACACGAGTTTCAACGGTAATTGACGGTTTGCGGCAGGTAGGTGTGCCGGCAGTGCGCCTACATACTAAAGAGCTGGGTGAAATGTATTATAGTATTTACAACCCAGATCAATCGCTGCGACAAACTATTGGAGATTTCAGCAACTACACATCATTGTACGTATCTAAAGGCGAAGGCTATGCGAAGCACACTAACATAGGAGATATTAATGTTTAAGAAAAAAAATCAAAAGACACTCTACGCTGAACAAAAAGAGCGCGAGGCGCTTGAAGTCGCTGATATTTATCATAAGGGCGTGATAACTATGCGCGATTTAGTTGCGCCTGCGAGTTTGGAGTTTAATAGTAGTTATTTTCGTCTAGGCACGAGATTCTGTCGCACTATTTACGTTTACGGTTATCCGCGTGTATTGTACACCGGCTGGTTATCAGGCATTGTCAACCTTGATGAGGTGATTGATATATCAATGTTTATTTACCCAGTTGATTCGCAAGTCGTAATGAATAACTTGCGTCGTAAGGTGACGCAGCTTGAGGCAGCTTTAGAGGTAAACGCCGAGCACGGTAAAGTACGCGATCCTGCACTTGAGTCGGCCTACCAGGATGCGGAAGAATTGCGTGATAAATTGCAGCTAGGCGCTGAAAAGTTTTTCCGTCTGGGTTTATATTTAACGATATCGTCAAACGACTTAGAAGATCTTAATAATGTAACCCGCAAAGTAGAAACTGCCCTTGGTCAGCAAATGGTATTAACTAAAGTTGCTTCAGCTCAGCAAGAACAAGGCATGAATTCAGTTATACCACAATTTAGCGATGAGTTGAAAATTCGACGCAACATGGACACTGGCGCATTATCTACTACTTTTCCGTTCACTTCATCTGATTTAACGCAAGATGACGGTATTTTGTATGGTATTAATTTACACAATTACAGTTTGATTATCTTTAATCGGTATTTGCTTGAGAATGCCAATATGGTTGTATTTGCTAAATCGGGTGCCGGAAAATCATTTACAGTTAAGCTTGAAGCTCTGCGTTCAATGATGATAGGTGTTGATGTTATTATTATTGACCCGGAAGATGAATATCGTAAACTTTGTGATGCCGTCGGTGGGTCGTACATTCACTTATCCTTAAATAGTGATACGCGAATTAACCCGTTTGATCTACCGCACACTGTCGATACTGACCAAGGGGATGATAATGCGGACATTCTGCGATCTAACTTAATTACATTGCACGGTCTTTTGCGCCAAATGTTAGGTACATCGCACGTAGCATCGAATGGTACGACGGTTAATACTTTAACCCCGAATGAAGAGGCCGATTTGGATCAAGCGCTAATTGATACTTATGCTCGCGTTGGCATTACCTCTGACCCATTGACCCACAACTCTACTCCACCAGTGATGGCTGATTTGTATGACACTTTAGCACATATGGGTGGATCGGGACCAGACCTAGCGCAGCGTCTACGCCAGTATACGACTGGTACCTTTGCAGGTATTTTTTCACACCAATCTAATGTGGAAATTAACAATCACATGGTAGTATTTAATATCCGCGACCTAGAGGATGAGTTACGTCCGGTAGCAATGTATATTGTACTTAATCATATTTGGAACAAAGTTCGTGCCGATAAGGATCACAAGCGAATGTTGATTGTTGATGAGGCTTGGCAGCTAATGAAGTACCCTGATAGTGCTAACTTTTTGTTTAGTCTGGCTAAGCGCGCTCGTAAGTATTATCTAGGACTTACCACAATTACACAGGATGTTGAAGACTTTATTTCGTCTCCTATGGGTCGTGCGATTGTAGCTAACTCATCCATTCAGTTACTACTCAAACAGTCACCTTCGTCAGTCGATATGCTTGGTCAAGTGTTTAAACTAACCGAAGAGGAATTAAAACGTCTTTCTAGTTTTCCAGTAGGACAAGGATTATTCTTTGCCGGATCTAACCATGTTTTAATTCAGATTATTGCATCAGATACAGAGCAGTCGCTGATTACAACTAATCCAAATCAACTCGCTAAACAAAAATGAAACCATATCAACGTCTTGTAGTAGTTTTTTCGCCAAATTCCACTAGAGCCAAAATATACAATAAGCTGCGGCCAAATATCACAGATTATTCTTTAACGTTGGATGTTGGCATTACTGAGATTAGATTAAAGAATACGCCATATTTTGAAGCACGTAAAACAATTGCAGATAGTTTGGTTGACGGTGATCTTGTAGTAGCTTGTGGTGGAGATGGTACAGCTCAAGTTACGTTTGATGCGATTTACTGTTCTGGCACCAAGGCTACTTTTGCAGTTATTCCTCTTGGTAATAGCAATGATTTGTCGCTAGCTTTGAATGGTAAGCATACTAATCCGCACACCATCCTACGTCAGTCGGCTGCGGTGCTTCGTCCGATTAATTTATACGCTGATGGCGAACGTCAATTTTCAATTGCTAGTTATGTAACGTTTGGTGCTACTACGGTTTTGGTTGATTACTTAAATCAAAAAGTTGGTCGTACGCGCCGCCGGATATTTAAGCGTCTTACCCCTGCTTTATCATTACCTCTTAGCAAAATGAGTGAGATATCACATAAAGTCAACAATCTAGAATTTCCTGATTTTGAACGCGATCATAATATAATGCAAGACGATTCAATCGGATTTTTTAACATTAATGCGGCACATAATGTTTTGCGCTTAAGTAAGCGTGTTATATTTGCTGAGACAGAATTTTTCTTTCACCACGCTATGACCAAAAATAAAAATTTAGCTAAGAAGATAATTATGGCGGGACTTTGGACGATTAATTTCCCGGGTGAATTCAGTAGCCTAGAAACCCTTAATTTTAGACAGCCAGTTGAACTTATTGCCAACGTCGCTGGTGATAATATTAATATTGGTACGACTAAAAAAATTGCCGCACTCCGGAGCGAGCGCGGCATTCAAGTTTTAACTAGCCAGTAGTTGTTTTAGCTTTTCAACTAGTTTAACTGGTGTTGGATCGATATTGTTATTGATTGCGAGGTAGATACTGGAACAATCAGCCATAATTGCACCACTAAGTGTTTGTTTGAGGTAAGTGTCACCTTCTAGCCAGATGTCATGTGAATGCGGTCGCATTCCGGATAGTAGTTTTTCGCTTAGATCGAAGCGTTGATTGACTCGCGTACTATCAAGATTAGAGCGCAGACTAATTACAGCAAAAGGTTTTTCGATTGGTTGTTTGGTCCAACCAATAAATTCATTGTGATTAAATTCAGGAAATTCATTGCACCAGATGATATTTTTGGCATTTTCATTGAATGATGTTTTCCATTTATAAGCTAAAGGATAGAACCAACTACTAGCAAATACTAATACAGTCTTGCCCATGCAGCTATCGGCTAGTTGTTTAGCACCGTTGCGTTCAAATGGCACAACTGCGGCTAATTTATTAGCATAGTTTTTGACAAATTCGGCACTGTCGGCTAGTTCTTGGTAAGCACCTTTAACAATACCGTAAGACTCGAAGATTTGCGTAATGGCGCGCAGGTGCATAAATACGCCATAGCGTGGCTGAGAAATTTTGTCTAATTTAATGTACGGTAGTTGGTCATCTTGCGCCCGTTTTAATAATTTTCCCCCACTCGTAATAATTACTATCTGAGAATGTTTCGCTATAGCATCATCAAGTGATGATAGTGTTTCTTCGGTATTACCGCTAACGCTAAAAATGATAGAGAGTGTTTTATTATTAACATACTCCGGTACGGTATACTCACGACTGATTTCAAACGGTACATTTAGAGTGTAATCATGACGCAACCAACGATTAGCGATTAATCCAGCTAAGCATGATCCGCCCATACCGCTTAATACTATGTTATGAATAGGGTTGTGTGATGATTTGGACTGTTGAATTTTAGCATTAAATTCGAGTTGTTTATACGATCCGAGGATAACATCAAGTGCATTCTCGGGGTCACGGTTACTAATCAAACTTAAATTATCTAATTGCATACACCCTCCTTTACTGTACTGTTATTATAGCAGAATCCAGCCACCTAGATATACTAGATGGCTGGACAACCTTAATAGCACTACATCATGCCCATGCCGTTGCCAACAGGGTTTTGCGTTTCTGGTTTAGGTAAGTCAACTACCAATGCGCCCATTGTCATTGCTGTAGAAGCAATAGACACGGCGTTTTTAATCGCTTCGTGAGTTACGCGAGCTGGGTCAACCACGCCGGCTTGTTTGAGGTCGATCAGCTTGTTATTGTAGTCCATTACATTAACACCATATCCAGGCTTAGCCGCTTGAACTTGCGCCAATAAGGCTTCGCTATTTAAGCCAGCATTGGCTGTGATTTGCTTAAATGGTGCTAACAAGGCGTGGCGTAAGATATCGGCGCCAGCATCGTCGCTAGTAATTTCATTAGCTAAATTAACTAGGGTTACACCACCACCTGGAACGATACCACCATCAAGAGCAGCTTTAACCGCAGCAACTGCATCGTCGACACGGTACTTTTTCTCTTCGATTTCGGTTTCAGTTGCGCCACCAACTTTAATTACTGCAACTTTACCGCTTAACGATGCTGCTCGCTTAGCAATTTGCTCTTTATCGTAATCACTTTGTGCCGTTGCTTTCTGCGCAGCAATTAGCTTAATCCGTTCGGCGATTTGATTTTTGTCTCCAGCCCCTTCAATAATAGTTGTACTGTCTTTGGTAGAGATTACTCGTCGCGCCGAACCAACTACTTCTAGTCCAACGTTATCAAATGTCATACCATGATCAGCTGAAATTACGGTTGCACCGGTTAGAGTGGCGATGTCTTGCAATGCATCCTTGCGACGTTCGCTGAACGATGGTGCTTTGATAGCTAGAGTATTTAAGACACCTTTATATTTATTGAGAATAAGAACACCGAGTGCTTCGCCAGTGACGTCTTCAGCAATAAGCACGATATCTTTTTTACCAGCACTGGCAACTTTTTCAATTAATGGCAAGAACTCTTGCGCTGAGCTTACCTTCTTGTCGGTGATGATGATAGCTGGTTTGTCGTAAGCAGCTTCCATACGATTAGCATCGGTTACCATATAAGAGCTAATGTATCCACGGTCAAATGTAAATCCTTCAACCACTTCTGATTCAAGATTCATCCCTTGCCCAGCTTCAACACTCACTACACCATCACGACCAATTTTTGCCATAACATCGGCAATTAGTTGGCCAATTTCAGTGTCGCCGGCTGAGATGCTAGCAACTTCGGCAATAAGGTCTTGATTGCCTTTGACCGGCTCTGCTATCTTGCTTAGTTTATCTAAAATTGTGTGTGCAGCCTTCTCGACGCCTTTGCGTAACTCCATTGGGTTATGCCCCGCCGCAATTAAGCGGTTAGCTTCACGCAAGATTTCATAAGTTAATACAGTAACGGTTGTTGTGCCATCGCCAGCTACTTTGTTCATCTTTTTTGCAGCTTGTTTAATTAGTTCAGCGCCAATTTTTTCACCAAGATACTCATCAGTTTCGGGTAAATCAATTGCTTCGGCTACAGTTACGCCATCGTGTGTTACGCTTGGACCACCATAAGTTTTACCAATAACAACATTACGCCCCTTAGGTCCCATCGTTGTCTTAACTGCGTCAGATAATGCTTTGGCGCCAGCTAATACCTTCTCGCGGGCGGTATCACCATAAAAAATTTGTTTTGCCATAATTATTTGACTAGCTTAGCTAGTACATCCTCCTCTTTAACAATAAAATATTTTACATTATCTACCTTGATGTCAGTGGTGGAATATTCTCGTACAACAATACGATCACCAGTCTCTAGTTGTTTTACATCAGCACCTACAGCTAAAACTTTAGCAACTTGTGATTTTTCTTTAGCGTCATCAGGTAAATATAGTCCAGTAGCAGTACGAGACTCTGTGTCTTCGCGTTGCGCTACAATTCGATCACCCAAAGGTTGTAATGGTATATTTGACAATTCGTCCTCCTTTGTTTAACAAGCACTATTATAGCAGGATGAATTAGCACTTGCAAGCGTAGAGTGCTAATTAGTTAATTTCATAAATTGTTTTGTAATGGCCATCAACTTGAAGCTGTACTTTATATGGTTTATTTGTACAGTCTAGTCTAAATGGAATCAACTTACCCTTACCGTCTAATTGTATCGTGGTGCTAAAAACTGCAGGATTGCTTGATACATCATGTACAATATCTTTGCCAATACTAATCATTTTAATGTTAGTATGATTGACTTCATTTTCATGCTGATAGTAAGCTTCAAGTGCTTGGCGCGCCATATAAGCAACTCTGCTTAAAACGCCATAGTTAATGAAGTTTAGTTCGCCAACGACAAAAGGCTTGTTTGGCGGTTCACCATAAGTTTGAGGCAGTGCTTGCCCACGGTTAATTGCTACACCGCTATGCTTATCAAGTGTAGTTTTGGTCGCCTCCTTTTGCTCTTTACGCCATTTAGCTTGATCAACTACGGAAGGTATGGATATAATGATCGTTAAAATTAGCAGCCCCATAAAACCGCAGAGAATTATACGAATCTTGGGTGGTAAGTTAGTAAATTTTTGCATCATTGTTTATACACCGCCGTTACGCTACCATTGTTAGCGCCATTAAATACAGCATCCGGACTGATCTCTTTGTCAGCATCGGTTCGCCCGCTTGAATCAAACACTTTCCAATTGCCGCTTTCCGTACGTGCGCGTACCGCAATACAGTGTCCGCCACTATTATACGGTTCTCCTCCGTGTCCGCACATCCATAACATACCGCCATCGGTTAAGACTTTATTCATTGCTGATATTGAGTGCTGTATCTTTTCGGCACGAATTCCGAATTTGCCACTTTCGGCCAATAGTTCCGGCAAATTCCAACTACTACCAGCGCCGGTAGCGCCACCTCGTGCAGCCCCCTCTTTGGCAGTCATATCTGGTGTAACTGACTGCCCGGTCAATGCTGTAATAACCATTGCCATAGCACTAGGGCCACACCCAGCGCGCCCAACTGTGCTTGGTCCAAATGGCGTGCTTGCCCAGCGTTTATCGAATTGGAGGTAAATCTTAGCTCCATCCTTAGCATACTTGGTTGCTCCGCCGCCACTGCCACCTAGTACGCAATGATTTGACAGTTTATTGTCAAGCGTTCCAGCTAGTTCTTCAATTTTACGCTTAGCAAGATCAGATATTTTTTTAGAAGTAGCGTTTTGATAGTGAACGCCATCTGCAGTCTTGAATCCAGAACTAGTTAAATCAGAATAAGTATCGATAAAGGCTAAATTAGGTGAATTCAAGCCGCTTTTCATTTTGGAGTTAAATTCCTGAATCTGACTATTTAAATTGGCGCGGTTTTTGTCGGTTGGGTTGACTGACACAACATAAATTTTGTTATTTTGCCACTCATTTTTAGCCAGTTTGTTGAGGCGATCAATGTATCGATCAATGTTGTCTAGATCATTTACGCCTAGGTTAAAAATAATTGCATCAGTTTTCTTAAGATCGCTATTAACATCTTTTATTCCGGTTGAGTCTAGCCAGCTATAGCCAGCTCCATCTTTATAAACATAACGATCGGTACCACCAACTGCGTTACGCATATCACCAGTGCGACTATCGCCAACCCAGATATAGCGTTCAGGCTTACTACTGGCCTGAGTATCAATACTGCCTGCCGTTTGATCGACATCATCTACTTCGTCGTAAAAGTTTGGCTTATTGTTTCTACGCCCGTCACAAACACTTCTACCTGGACGTTCAAAAGAGTTGCAGAATATTACCGTGGCCTCGCGTGAGTCTTCTTTGCTATTGGCAACATTAAAGAAACCTTTTTTCTCTAGTGAATCGCCTTCTTCACCATCCATTTCATCCTTAAGGTGATGCAGCTGACCTTCAAGGTCACCTAGTAGTTTAGGATCCCAACGTCCGCCCATCCATTGAGCGATTCCGCTGGCGCCGATTGAGTTAACTGAGCTTGGGTCAAAGCTACTCTCAGCATTGATATTATTGACGATACCTATAGCCTGCGCCTTGTTTAATCGATGCCCATGGAAAGTTGCAGTCATCAAAAAACTGTA
Organism: uncultured Candidatus Saccharibacteria bacterium; assembly: GCA_947253995.1. GTDB lineage: Bacteria > Patescibacteriota > Saccharimonadia > Saccharimonadales > Saccharimonadaceae > Nanoperiomorbus. The sequence continues at coordinate 20,613 of CAMYBM010000001.1, forward strand.
TATTTTATTCATATTATCCTTGCCGGATATTTTACCGTTACTATTTCCTCTGGCGGTATTATCAAGACAATCGTCGACATTGTAATACGGTATTTCTAGTTTGAACATAACATCACGTTGACTATTTGTATCAACGCCAAATGGACTAGTGTAAGGCTGGAGAAAAGGGTTGCTTTTTGGCGGCTTCTCAGCTGCGTAAGCCGGCGTGAACATAGACAGAATAGCTAAGCTGAGTAGTAGAATACTAATTATACCGATTGAGCTATATTTTTTGTAAGTTAGTAGAGATCGCATCATACTTCGCCCCGCTCAATTTTAAAGCGATCAATACATTTAAATGCTGGGTAGATTAAATCGGACGGTTGTGGACAAGCTATCGTTACCGCGTAATCGTTGTCAATTGCTTGTTTTACTGTAGTGTACTCATCGTGCACACGATAACTTTGTTGAATTTTGGGTAGGTCTACAATAAAGTCGGTAATATAAGTTAAAGTTTTATCGTCGTAGCTACGCTTAAGACTGTTTGCGCGAATAATCGGCTTAACTATACTACGCTCTTTGGTATTCATTGTTACCGTACCGGCTAAGATAGTTGATATTTTGTCGGTCTCGCTATTTGGCAACCATTTAATACTATTTTGTGATAGTGGCGTGGTTAAAGTTTTGCCATCGCGGCTGGATGTCGGTGAGGCGGATTGCGAGGAATTATCTTGGTGCTGCACAGGTTGACTTGCATTATTGTCACGACTTTGATCTTGTTGATCGAAACGATCATTTGATTGATTTGTAATTAATATTACACCGAGTAACATAAGTGACAATAAAATGCTGGCTGATACAACAGCAATTAATTTATGGTTTTTAAGATAATCTAACATTACTTTAAGTGTCCTCCTACGTACACGAACTTATATTTTCCGGCATACATTGATTTCGAATAGGTTCTTTTATAAGTTTGGTTGTGACCGAGTGCCATTTCAAGTGTATGCATAGTGCCATCTGGGTCAACTGATGTGACTAAACCAGTATGACCCCAGCGTTGAGACGCTCCATTACTATAGGTACTAAAGATAGCTGGCGCTTGTGGCGTATCGGAAACTGATATGCCCGCGCCTGGATTAGCGGCGACAAGCTGGTCTGCTACTTGACCGCCGTTACCGTTACCGTACGTTAAATCAGTATGCTCGCCGATAAACCATGCTGGTACCGTGGTACAGCCGTTACCGCTCCAGCTATAACTTCCGTAAGATAATTTCGGCGCTTCTTCGCGTAGTTTAGCTTCCCAGTAATCAGCACTTTTATTACCGGATCCGTCTACTGTACCGTTGTTGGATTGACTGCTAGCTGCGCCGCCGAGGCCAACCTGTCTGCAGGCGTCAGCGGTGTCACTACTCTTTTCGTCGCCTGTTAGACATTTATTTGTAAGCACTGTAGTGTTATCAAGACCGGCATAAACCGCAATGCGTTGCAACGTTTCATCACTATTTAGTTTGCCCTTGCAATCTTTTTCGATGTAATCCTTATTATAACTGTTGCCGGTCAGATACATAAAGGTTGAGCCACCATTTTCTTCATTGACTGTTTTGTCGTACGACACGTCACCATCGTCGCTAATATTTTTAAATAGGCAAACGCTAGTTAGTAGGCTATACGCTTTCTTTGTGTCTGCCCATTGTTTAAATCGAGGGTCTAAGCGGCTCTTAGGTGTATCGGGTAGGCCGAGTTTTTTGAGTTCGGTAGTGTCTTTGTGAAATACATCCATTACGCGCTTGGCATTTTCAAGTAAGTCATAAGAGTCACTTTCAGAACGGGTAAATTTGTCTATTACTTGTGGCGGCAGCGCAATTTCTGGCACACCATAATCATACTGTTTTCGACCAGATGCAGCACTGGCCGTAGCGTAAGGCTCGTTGGCAGCTAGTGCTACTGCTGTGGTTGGTATTGCTGTTGCTAAACGCATTACATTAGTCAAGGATGCGAGGATATTGTTCGGATTGGGGTCAAGTTTGGCATTGCGTGCTACGGTGCTAATTGCTGATTTGTAATCTGTTGGGTCAAACAGGCGGGCTATTATCGGTTTGTCGTTCCATTCCTGAGCTAGCCAGATATTCTTTTGCCGGTTAATTTGCGCTGCTTGCTTATCGGTAAGTACGGTTCCACCGTCAATGAGGCCATTCTGTGATTGATTAAATTTACTGCCAAAGGCTGCAATATCGCCGAAGCGCGCTGGTGTTTGGTGCGTAATATCTAATTCGCCGCCAGTTAATAAATCGGTAAGATAGCCGCTAACAATTGGCATCAGCACCATTTGCGCTCCAGCAAATAGTAGATCAGCAGTACCCATAGTGAATACTGATTTCACTAATGACACTATGCCTACTATAGGGACAATAACGTTACAAACCACGTCGACGCCACCTTTGGCGGCATCGCCCATGGAATTAAAAGCGGAGATGATTGGCTGCGCGGGATTAACCTGCATATTAACTAAATTTGGTGGGACGGCAAGTTTTTTGGCGTCGTTTACTTCTAGTCCTAATTCAGCGTTAACCGGTGCTGAATCCCACCAGCTAGATGGTGCTGGCTTGCCGTCAGGTTTAGATTCGGCATACTCATCGTACAGTTGATGCTGCGAGAATAGTGCTACTTGGGACATACTTAGGTTGCCATCAAGCATTTGTCCGCTAGCCGCCATAGTTTCGCCGGATACTTTAATCGCTGGCATAGCTTGCGTTATCCAACGTATTTTTTCTAGGTTTTTGGCAAATTGTACGATACCACAGAGAATCCCGGCGATAGCTGCAGCACCTAAAGCTTTTTTGGCTACGGTTTTTATGCGACCAATTCCACTTTTGGTTGGTTTTACTTCTCGATCGATTGATTGCTTGTTCTCCTCGACAGCTTTTTTGATTTTTTCGTTAGCTTCGCCTAGAAGTGATGTACCATTACCACTCGATGAGCTTGCAGCGCTACGCGACTCAAGATAATCTTTTATGCGTGCATTTAGGTTCTCAATTTTTTCACCGAATTTTTCGTTAAATTTCTCTTTAGATTTTTTACCTATTTTGTGCAATAAATCAGAAAATTTATCGTTGACAAATTTATCTAATTTTCTAAAGGGATGAAAGATGCTGATAATGTTTGACTCTTTTGCAAAGCTGCGCACACCGGTCCAACGAGATAAAAATGACATGCCACTTCTTTTACCCAAGCCGTTGAGAAATTTGTGAGCGCGATTGGCACCCTTAATTTTATCGACATTGACACTAATTTTTTCATTTTTAATGTCAACTTCGTAATATTCAGCTTTGCCGCCCAGTTTATTTGATACTTGTTTAGCAACACAGCCTTGCCCTTTACAGCCAAAATCAATTTCGCTCATTTTAGGGTTAATTTCGAGTTTGTATGATTTAGTATCAGGATCAATTTTTGCCTCAATCCCAATTTTTTTAAGATTATCAATATAGCGTTGGGAGTTTAATCTACCAATCACGCCAACGCGGCCATACACTTGAGCTTCAGCCCTGGCCATCTTGATTTTTTTTACCATACCGCCAGCTATAGAACGAAGATTTTTTGCTTCGCGCATAGCTGACTGGATTTCATGTACTGTATTGTAAGAGTCGCGTAGAAAATTAGTTATGTGAATTAATTGCACTGGGCCGCTCATTAGCATGCTCGTAGACATCATTCCACCAACAACAAAAGTGCCAACTGTACCACCAAGCAAAGCTTTTTTATGCCGCATAAAGAACCCAGCATTGTTATTGGTGCGAGACTTGTATTTGAACGAGTTATCAGCACTGTTATGCTCATCTTTGCTTAATTGTTTGACATCGTTGGCGGCTTGGTCTTGGTTACCATAAGATTGCTCGGCGTTACGTAGGTCGGCCGCAGTGTCATTTTGCTCTACTGCATCATTATCAGTGTTAGGCGTAGAATAATCAGTATCGGCGCTAGAGTAATCTGTATTTGTATCGGAATAATCTAAATCTGGCTCCGAAGAATCAACGGATTCTCTCGGGCTGATTATACGCTTGACACGTCTGTAATAGATGTTGTCGCCAGCGTTATAACTGGGTCGATTCTGCTTCACTGTCTACACCTTTTATTAGTTTATTATAATGTGTTAACGGTTTTATTTCAATGCCGCAATAGTTATGGTTAACTCAATTTTTTAACGAAACTTTGGTAGCGCAGAGCGTCGTTATCGTTAACTATACCAAGTACTGTACCACGGTTTACCATGCGATTATTTAAGACATATAAAGCCGTTTTTTCTTTTTTATTACCGGATTGGGCTATTCCATTAACAATTTGCCGTTGTCGAAGCGGCGATACATCTTGCCAAGCCTGTAGGTCATTAGTCAGAGCCATATTTGTAATATTTTTACCAACAGAAGTTTTAATTGCTTGTTGGACATCTTTTAAGCTGGAAACGTTTTTCCATTCGTCTACACCGGAAATGAGTCGCTCACGTCCTGCATCGCCAAGCATTTCACGAGCATATTGTGTATTGCTAGCAGTTTCAATAACCTGTTGATCGCCGCCGGTTAGCGCAGAAGAAAAGACTTGTTCCATATCGCTATCGGATAATAAATTAAGTTGGTCAGCAACAGATATAGCAGCGGCCTGTCGTGTTGAACGGGCATTCCTTTGCCCGGTAGCCAAATCAATAATTTTGCTGTAGTCGCCATTTTCGACCATCTTATTTATGTGGCTAGTTTCGCGATTTAGTACATCTTGCTGTACTGTATGCTGAGCCACTTCAATAGCTTGCTCATTCTGCTTTTGATAGTAGCTACTTTTTGCCTTGGCATTAGTTCCGTTTAGCCAGCCAACCATACCGGCGGTGCGTTTGAACCCTTTGCTACGCATTTTATTTTGGAGATCAATACTTGCGCTGTTAATGCGAGTTTGTGCAAGCTCGCGACGGTTTTTATCCCATTTCTGGAGTTTGTTGCCAACTGTTTTATCAGTTATGCCGTGAATACTTTTTGACATCTTCCCCATCAACCCACCGCTGGCACTTAGAATTGGCGCAATTAATAATAGCGGCGCCACTGAGGTTAATGTAGTAATGATGAGATTAGTCCCACCGGTTTTTAGTAGAATATACTCAATAAAGCGTGAAGCTGCCCAAACCGCAGTAAACATTGGGAATGCTAGTAGCATATTAAAGAACCAGTTAAACCATTTGTGGAACCATTTTTCGGTATTTGGTAGCAAGTAACACGCCAATGCAAGTGGCGATACGACGACTAATATGATCAAAGCAACTTGACGTACGGTTAATAGCGCTAAGATAATGATAATACTAGATATAATTAACCCAAATGAGAAGAAAGCTATAATAACCAAAGCAATAAAGCCTATAATTGACGGTAATAATGATTCGACAGTTGATTGCTCCTTGATTTGGTTCATAATTAAATCGTATACACTTACACCAGCGATATTCGAGAGGTCTGCCAGCGCGGCGCAGATATAGAATGATAAGTTCATTGAAATCGCTACCAGGACAAGACGGCTCAATAATTTTTTGGCGTCATAAGCTCGCAAAGTATTGTCAGAATTAAGTGCGTATAAGTATAGCGCCCATAGTAATGCAGCTGCTAGAATTATATTGGCAATATTAAGTAAGTTTTGCCAAACTGGACGGATGCTGTCGCCATTGCTTGCTAAGATTGTCCATTTAAGCGAGTCGGCTATCAGGTTGACTAATTTGTCAATTACACTAGATAATACGTTAACGCCAGGGCAAATAATCCAGCCCCAGTCAATGGAACCGCTCCGACACTGATCTTGTGTGCCCTTGTCATCAGCCTTGATGTTTTTATTGTTCGCATCGAGGGGGTTATTCGGGTTGCTATTTTTGGCTATATTTTGAGCGGCAATATCGTCGCCGCAGATTAATTTATCATTGCTATCATTTAATTTGCATAAATTGCGCGTCCGACAAAAATTTTCATCAGAGTCTTCTCGCCCTTGTGGGCTCGTAGCGTCGTATTTTTTATCATTTAGTTTGGCACACTTCTCCATTCTTTGGGCATTGGCGCAATTTAAATCGGAGTTATGTATGGTAAAATTACCTGAAAAAATATCCAAAGGATTTTTACTATTAATTTTTTTGCAATAATCTTGATCAATGCATTCTTTGGCAAGGTTTTTGCTGTCACCGTCCTTTTGCTCGTAGTCAGCAAAATAGCCAGCTTTGGCTTTTTTGAGACAATCATGGTAGTCAATTCCATCAGCAAGAGCGACATTGGTCGATAGATTAAACAAGAATGCGGCGCAAATTATTACCCAGTACCACCGCTTACGGATTCTAGCATTAAATACGTGTTTTAGCATTACTATATTACCCTTTTCCACAGATCATTATTTCCACCTGTTAGTTTACCAGTTGTACTCCAGCTACTAAAAGCAGTCTGGATGTTACGCGTATGCACTAGGGCATTAGTCAATCTATGAGTTGTTGGTGAAGTGTCATTGATCGCTCCCATGCTAGTTAGTTCAGCGGCGTTTTTAATAAAACTATCATTCTTTACTCTCAGATTCTGTAGACTACTAGAATCACGTCCTTCAATGATCTGCTGCACTAAGTCTGTTCGCGTACCGCTATCTAGGTTGCCGTAATCCGCTAAGCTCATATTTTTAACATAGTTGGCACGTGCCTTATTGAATGCAGTAGTCATACTCGCCTCTGTGCCTAGCATGTTAGTCGGACTAAACTTGCCGGAGCCATTGGCAAACTCCTTTTGGTCAGCTTTAGTCATAAACAGTCCCTTGTCTGGTGAGCTAGCAAAGTTATCTACAAAGCTTTGACGTGCTGCCGTATCGCCATTGGCGCTAACACTTAAGGCTGCTGTATTAAGATCAGATAGATTGTGTAATAGTCCATTATCCTTAGCATAGTCTAATACTGCACTGTAATCAGTCGAACTAAGCTTGGCACCGTTGAGATTGTTACCACTAAGGGACATATAGCGCATGATATCGTTGCCGTCTACAGAGTAGCTGATAATGTCGTCACCCTGTTTGTTGGCTGTAGCGTTGGCTCCTAAGCCATAGCTAACTAATTGATTCAACTGATCAGCATTAATACCAGTTATTCTATGGTAGCCACTGGTCTGATTACCAAAGGTCTTATCGTAGCTCTTACTAGCTGCTTCGACTCGCTTGCTACGCTTGGCGTCGGCGCGGTTAGTTATATCTTTATGTATACTATGCATAAGATTTTCTTGAGCAAAATTAAGCTTGGCATCGGCACGTTCTTGCTTGGCTGCTAGATTTGCACCAGTGGCAACCCCAATGGCTCGCGCTAAAACGCGTGCCGTTTTTGCCCCGCTAGGCTGCTGCTTTGCTGCCGGCTTGTCATTGTGCGGTAATTTATTCCGTAATGCAGTGAATGGTCGGCCGACTGTTTCGTAAACCCGTGACACTGCGCGCGTCGCTTTGCCTTCTCCGCTCATTAAATTGCGTTGGGTACGCAGTACCGGCGTAGCAATTCGGCGTTTCATTATATCGCGTGTGCGTTGATCGCGATTAAGAAAATTCTTTCCCATTTCACTATTGCGCGCAAATTTATCAGCGCTATTAATCATGTTACTCAGTGGTCCGCCGAGACTTTTGAAAATTGGTAACGTTATTAAGATTGGCGCAGGCGCAGTGAGAAGAGTGATAATAAAGTTAGCGTTGCCGCTTCGGGCCAAAACATTTGGAATAAAGCGTGCTGCCGCCCATGAAGCAGTGAATGCTGGGAAAATGACAAGTAAACTAAGATAATAAGTTAACCATTTTTTGTACCATTTTTCGGTGTTCGGTAGCAGATAGCAAGCGAAAGCAATTGGCGAAGCAATAACTAAGACAATCAAACCAACTTGGCGAAGGACTAATGCAGCTAGCGTAAGGATTGCGAAAAAGATAATTAAATGTAGCGTACAAAATGCTACTAGTATTAGTATTGGTGCGCCAAGTAGCAAGGCGGTTAAGTTTTCGGCTAAGACGTTGAGGCCCCACGGGTCACCATTGCCCATAAGCTGGTTCATAATTAGGTCATATACACCTACCCCAGCAATATTAGATAAGTCTGCCAGTGCCGCACAAATGTAGTAGGATAAGTTCATTGCAACCGCTACTAAAATTAGGCGACTCAGTAGCTTTTTGGCGTCATAAGCCCGCAGGACGTTGCTCGAGTTTAACATGTACACATAAAGCATCCATAGGAAGGCAATGGCTAGAGTAATATTAGCTATGGCTAAAATATTTTGCCAGGTGTTGCGAATTATATTGTGGGGGTTATCGGTAAGGTGATTGTTCCCACTAGCATCAACTAATATGGTCCACTTTAGATAATTAGTAATTAGACCAACTGCAAAGTCGAAGGCGCTGGTTAGCACGTTAACGCCAGGACACCATAGCCAGCCAAATCCTTTGGCTGCATCACTGCACTTCTTTTGTGCAGAATTGTCTAGATTATTCAGGGTTTGATTTATCGCTTTAATGTTGTCTATGTTTAGGGTGTCGCTAAGATGATATTTTTCTTTTAGCTTGTGGTCTTTAATAACGCAGGCGTAGAGCTTTTCCTTGGTGTCATTTTTTGCGTCTGTAGCACACTGTTTAACGGCATTTGCCATATCCTCTTTACATTGCTTTACTTTTTCGACGCCTTCTTTGGTAACTTGATTTAAGAGGGCGCAAACATTATTACTAAGATCGCCAATAAGCTCATTAGCTAGCTTGCTTGTTTTGTCATCCTTCTGACTCTCTTCTTGAGCTTTCGAACAATCATAGTTTTCATCATCATCATCTTTCTCTTTGCAAAAACCTTTATCCAAGCAGGTGGTTTGCATGAGCGCTCTTTTACGACCGTCAATTATAGTTGAACTATCTCCGCCTGAAAGATCAGCGCCGGCATCGTCTATTTTTTCAACTCCAATACAATCTTTTGGCTGAATTAAAGTGTAAGCATTCCTACAGAATGATTTGTAATTGCCACTTGGGTTGCCAAGCGGTCCAACAGCATCGTTTGAACAATAATTCTTCTCAAGACAGGCATTTTTTAAGCCTTGGTTATCGCTTAAATATTTATCGGTACCTTCTGGTGGGTGAGGGTTTCCTGATTTTAGCGTTAGATAAACGTCAAGTTCGCGACACTTCGCGGCGAAATCGCGCACTTCTTGGGGATATTCCGATTCGGTACCCGTAAAAGTCGGTATGTCACTGTAGTCATCAGCTCGCGCAATTAGAGGTGAAAGTATTGAGCTGCATAGTACTACTACGCTAACCAGGATGAGTGAACGTGATGACTTAGTCAGCAGCCGCATCACTACATCCTAGTACCATTAGTTTTTAGATTACGTATGCTATTATTGATGTTTTGGTACTCCGCTCGCTGTTCCTCGTTTGATCCAAGAATATTAACATTGATAACGTCAAGCGAGGCGTTGTTTAGCGCTTCGATATTATTGAGGGTCTTCAAGTCTCTACCTATGTTGCCAGCTTGCTGTGCCATATACATACGGTGGTTGTTACTTTGCCAAGCATTTAAGTTATTGTTTTTGACCATATCGCCAATATTCTTTGCGATAGATTGAGTCAAGGCATTTTGTGCACCCGATAGACCGGAAACTCCCTTCCACTCGTCCGTGCCCTTAACGAAGTGCTCAATTCCATTGCTGCCAAGTACATCTTGAGCGTATTTAGTATTACTAGCTGCATTCAGGACTTGTTGGTTACCATTTTGTCGAGCAGATGACAGAACCTTGAGCATGTCATCATTGCTCAGCTTGCCCTCTTTATCAGCATAAGAAATAGCGGCGGCTTGATGATAAGCATCGGCGTATTTTTCGCCAGTGGCAATTCTAATTACTTCACTCATATCTGTATCTTTTAGATCGCCAGTAGCGTTATTAAGTTTTTTGCCAATATAGCCAGCGTTAATGGTATTTGTGGCGGCTTGCATAGACTCGTCGTATTCGGCCTTGCTAATATCCTCTTTCGCCGCAAGGCGTGTGCCGTTAATTCGGCTGATAATATTAGCTCCGGCTTTGGCAGTTTTACTGCCCTTATTTTGTAAGTTATTTTGCAAGTTAATACTGGCCCGCGACATACGCTGGGCGGCGAGTTCGCGCCGTTGCTGGCTTCGGTCCCTTAACCATTTACCGCCACTACTGTTGTTGATAAAATTGCTTGATTTGCTAGTCACACTCCCCATTATCCCGCCAGCGGCTTGAAAAATTGGAACGATCATGAGCGGCGGCGCCAGGGCCGTTAGAGTTGCAGGAATGCTAAATGCGTTAATTTCACTACCGGCAATAACGTATCCGACTAGACGTGATGCAGCCCAGGCTGCCGTAAACATTGGAAAAACTAGCAAGAGACGGAAGAACCAATCAAACCATTTATGAAACCATTTTTCGGTATTTGGCAATAGGTAGCAAGCAAAGGCGAGCGGTGAGGCAATTACTAAAACAAGCAATGCAACATTGCGCACCATAATGGCAATTAATATAACCATGATAGCAATAGCAATTGCTCCAGCGTGGAATAGCGCAATGGTGGCAATGCCGATGCCCTTCATCAAACTGAAAACACTGCCTAAAACAACAGAGTACCAAGCTTCTGACTCCATGCCGATCTGGCTCATGATGAGGTCATATACCCCTACCCCAGCAATATTGGATAGGTCCACTAGAGCGCCGCAAATGTAGTAGGATAAGTTCATTGCGACCGCTACTAAAATTAGGCGGCTCAGTAGCTTTTTGGCGTCATAAGCTTGTAAGACGTTACCTGAATTTAACGCGTACATATAAAGCATCCACAAAAAAGCAATGGCCAAAGTAATGTTGGCGACAGCTAGAATATCTTGCCAAGTTTTTTTCGTTGCTTTACCGGCATTATTTGATGTATCGGCAATAATTGTCCATTTGAGCGCATTAGCAATCCAAGATGTCATACCGTCAATTGCTCGAGTCAAGATGTCCAACCCTGAACATACCGCCCAACCAAAGTTAAACGAGCCCTCGCGGCATTTAGTTTTGTCTTGGGTTTTCTTGCGCTCGTTTACGCCCTTACCGTCATCGCTGATATCTTCGCTGTTTTTTGCTTGTGGGTCGGCAGCAGGTTCGAGATCATTAGCTTCAATTGCAACTTGCTTATAGTTTAGAACATTGCCATGGTTAACGGCTTGCGCCGCTGGCGCTAATCCGATCGCTGCTATTGCGATACAAAACATAAACAAATATCCCCACCGTCGCATCCTACTTAATATTCTAGCATTAAATACGTGTTTTAACATTACTATATTACCCTTTTCCACAGATCATTATCTTCGCCTGTTAGTTTACCAGTTGCACTCCAGCTCTTAAAAGCAGTTTGGATGTTGCGCGCATGTACTAGCGCATTAGTCAATCTATGAGTTGTTGGTGAAGTGTCATTGATCGCTCCCATACTAGTTAGCTCAGCAGCATTTTCAATAAAACTATCATTCTTTACTCTCAGATTCTGTAGACTACTAGAATCACGTCCTTCAATGATCTGCTGCACTAAGTCTGTTCGCGTACCGCTATCTAGGTTGCCGTAATCCGCTAAGCTCATATTTTTAACATAGTTGGCACGTGCCTTATTGAATGCAGTAGTCATACTCGCCTCTGTGCCTAGCATGTTAGTCGGACTAAACTTGCCGGAGCCATTGGCAAACTCCTTTTGGTCAGCTTTAGTCATAAACAGTCCCTTGTCTGGTGAGCTAGCAAAGTTATCTACAAAGCTTTGACGTGCTGCCGTATCGCCATTGGCGCTAACACTTAAGGCTGCTGTATTAAGATCAGATAGATTGTGTAATAGTCCATTATCCTTAGCATAGTCTAATACTGCACTGTAATCAGTCGAACTAAGCTTGGCACCGTTGAGGTTGTTACCACTAAGTGACATATAGCGCATGATATCGTTGCCGTCTACAGAGTAGCTGATAGTGTCGTCATCCTGTTTGTGGGCTGTAGCATTGGCTCCTAAGCCATAGCTAGTTAATTGATTTAACTGATCAGCATTAATACCAGTTATTCTATTGTAGCCATTAGTCTGATTGCCAAAGGTCTCATTGTAGCTCTTACTAGCGGCTTCGACTCGCTTGTTACGCTTGGCGTTGGCGCGGTTAGACCAGTTGCTCCGTAAATTTTTATCAGCTTTTTGTTGAGCAGCCTGAAGACTAGATGATGCCATAGCGCTCTGCGCTTGTAATCGTGTACCAGTAGCAACGCCCATTGCCTTACCGGCAAACCTAGCGAACTTGTTTGTGCTGGCAGAATTTTTGTTCTGGAAGTTAAGTGCTTTGTTGTGTAGTTGGCTAGTATATGGTTGCCGTCGTGCGCGGTCGTTCTTTCTAGCCATCTTATCGAGTGGCTTGGTCATTTTATCGGCTTGGTTGGTCATAAGACTCATCAAACCGCCAGCCATCTTAAAGATTGGTATAACTATGAAAACCGGTGCTGCTAATATAATTGGCACCATAATAGCAAAAATTCCGCCCATATCATAAAGAATTGGCGCTAGTATCTGTGTTGCCCCAGCTGTGGCGGTAAAGAATGGAAAAACTAAAAGTAGCTTGATGTACCAATCTAGCCATTGTTTGTACCACTTTTCAGTATTTGGCAGCAGATAACAAGCAAAGGCTAGTGGCGAGACGATAATTAGCATAAGTAACGCCGCTTGACGTAGTGAGATTAAGGTTAAGACCAATAAGATAAGCTTAAAAGCGAGGCTAAAATTCAATAAAGCAATAATCAGCGTGCCAATTGTTGCTACAGAAGATAGCATGATGGCAAAAAAGATGTTGCGGCCAAAAATATCGCCGTTCGCGGATTGCCCTAGGAGATCGTATATGCCGACGCCGGCAATGTTTGAGAGGTCGGCTAACGCTCCGCAAATGTAGTAGGATAGGTTAATTGCAACTGCTACTAAAATTAGGCGGCTCAGTAGCTTTTTAGCATCGTAGGCACGCAAAGCATTGCCTGTATTGAGTGTATACATACATAACACTACTATAAAGGCGATTGCGAGCGTAACATTAGCGATTGCAAGAATGTTAAGCCACGCCTTTTGCGCTTCGGTATTGTTCACCAGTATGGTCCACTTTAAGCTGTCGCTCACCATATGAATAACATTATCGTAGCCTGTTACGATCATGTTGAATAGCGGACAAAGAAAGAACCCCACAATTTGCCCAGTCTGCTTGGTGCAAGGTCTGCCGAATTTTTTGTCCAAATCTTCATCTTTTTCTTTTTTATCATCTTTTGATTTAGATTTGTCTGAACTATCACTAGTAGAGTTTTCTGATTTAGCTTGGTTCGAACTAGCGTTAGTAAACTTTTCATGATTGTAATCATAAGGATGTACTCTGCGGTTAATCGGCATGCCACTTTCCTTAGATCTAGGTTCAGCTGGTTTGGGATCGCCACGGGTAGCATATAGAGTGTTGGTAAACGGCGCACTAAAGAGATTCAAAAGTATTACTAGGGTAATTAGTAGATAATAACTCGTGAACTTTCTTTTTGATTGCATAATAATAAGCGTTTTAGTATATATATTATACTAAAATACAGTAGAAATATTTTCAATATGATATATAATATAGCTATGCCTAGACGCCACTTAGTTGAGCTTTGTACCATCTACACTCTCAGTGTAGCTTTAGCATTTTTTGGTGTCACGCTAGTTGTGCCGTCTTTGACTGCAGCGGCTTCTGATGCTAATTTTGCACCAGCCGTCGCTAGACTTGTTCCTGGCGCTTACGATGACGGTAGAACATACGAAACTGACAAAAAGGACGACAAAAAATCCGACGACGAAAAATCCGACGACAAAAAAGATGAGGGCGGCGGTCATGTTGGTGTCAATATCGATGATGATAGTCAACCATGCAAAATTAAAACTATGTTTGATTGGGGGTGTAAAAAAAGTAGCAAACAGCCATTGTTAGCGGTAGTATCGAGCATACTAAAGTGGTTAGCTGCCGGTATGACGGTAATTGTAGTGCTAGCAATATCTTATGCAGGTTATTTGTATATTGCTAGTGGTGACAGTAAAGATAAATCGGCGTTGGCAAAGAAAATTATTCGCAACGCAATTACTGCATTAATCGCCTATTTCTTTATGTATGCAATTTTGAATTTTATCGTTCCAGGAGGATTATTCGGCTGATGATGTTAAAGAAGATTTCGCGCAAGTGTTCTGCCCTGCTCATCGCGTTGACAATTGTGTTGTCTAGTTTAATGTTACCGTTGACTACTGCTAGCGTTTCCTTTGCTGGAGATGGAGGTTGCGGCGGCGATGCTATGTTAGGCATGCCATTGTGGCATCGTGGGCTAACTTGTGAGAACGGTGCCGTCAAACTCGAAGGAACCAAGATTGGAACAGTTGCCTTCATTATCGTGCTTAATGTTATCGATATGATACTGCGTTTGGCTGGTATCGCAGCGGTAATACGTATAATTTATGGTGGTATTAAGTATATTCTTGCTGGATATAATGCTAATCAGGCAGCGGTATCGGCAGCCAAAACAATTATTATTACTAGTATCTGTGGTCTAGTTATTGTAATTGCGGCAGCATCGATTGTTACCTTCGTGGTTGGAGGATTAAAGTGAAACACCCTGCTCTAGCGGTCAGTATTAAAAATTGCGAGGGTTGTTCGGATATTGGCATCCCAACTAAGGGAGGTGATAACTTGCTAACCTCAATAATTACCAGCTTACTTTTCATCGTTGGTTTATTGGCGGTATCGGCTATTGTTGTGTGCGGCATTCGTTTGATTACCTCCGACGGTGATGTGTCTAAGGTTAAGTCAGCCAAAGCTGGTATTGGCTATGCTATCCTGGGTTTGATTATTGCTATGACGGCTTACACTATCGTTAATTTTGTCATAGGGGGTGCTAGTGGTAAAACTAATTAGGTATGCGGCACAAGCTATTATAGTGGCAGCTATTTTAGCAGTTAATTGTGTCTCGGTAGTAGGTGCGGCAAGCGATGCGGCAAGTGACTGTGCTGCTAACCCCAGTGCTACGGGTTGTCCATGTGCCGAGAATTCTTCGGCCGCCATCTGCAGTGATTTAGAAAAGACTGGCGGTAATGCTAATTCTAGCCTGGCCGATATGGCTACAAACTACATTAAAGTTGCATTGTTCATTGCCGGCGTATTGGCTGTTCTTGCAATCATTTATGCAGGTATTAGTTATGTTACAGCAGGTGGTGAAACTGCCAAAATCACTAAGGCGCAAACTATCTTGCTGTATGCTGTCATTGGCCTGGTCGTATCTATTTGCGCGTACGCCATTGTGGATTTTGTGGTTGGCAAATTTAAGTAGTAATAGGAGGAACTAATGAAACAGCGAACCAATATATTGAGCAAACTAACTGGCATTGCTGGCGCAGCCTTGCTTTTCGCGCCACACGCTTTTGCTGGTGCTGTTGATAGTATCCAAGGTGGCGTAGAAAAAACCAGCTCGGCGGCGCAATCAACTGACATGTCAAATGTTATCAGTATTATTACAAATACACTGCTATTTATTGTTGGTGTATTGGCAGTGATCATGATCATTTATGCCGGTATTCGCTACGTTACTGCGCATGGTGATGCCAGTCAGATTAAGTCGGCGCAAAATACTTTAATTTATGCCGTTGTCGGTTTAGTAGTTGCTATTGTAGCTTATGCCATTGTCAGTTGGGTACTTAGCGTGTTTGGCGGTGGCGGCGGTAGCGGTAGCGGTAGCGGCGGCGGTAGCCCTGCAGGCGAATAAAATTAAAGCAATTTTGTTGTTGCAAAACAACAGATGTATTGTATAATAAGATCTGAAGACAACTAAAGGAGGACCTCTAGATGAAAAAAATACTAAACAAACTGACTATGGGTATCGCTACTCTGTCACTTGCAGCTGCCGTGTTAGTACCGGTTACTACACCAGCATTTGCTAGTAGCGATTGCGCACCTAATGAAGGTTTGAGTGGCGCAGTTAATACAGGCTGTTCACAAGGTAAGGGTCAAGCTACTAACTTATTTGGTGATGGTAGCGTTGTGACAACCATTATCAACACCATGCTATTTATTACTGGCTTGCTATCAGTGATCATGATTATTTATGCCGGTATTCGTTATGTCACTGCTCATGGTGATACCAGCCAAGTTAAGTCAGCGCAAAACACTTTGATTTACGCTATTGTTGGCTTGGTAGTTTCAATTGTTGCGTATGCAGTTGTGTCATGGGTGTCTGGTCTATGGGGCGCCGATGGCGGTGGCGCTGGAGCCGGTAAATAATAATGCGCAGACAGCTAGCTTTAGCTTTACCAGATGTATTTAGTGGCCCTTATCGCGGTAAGGGCCAGCCAGCTAACTTGTTCAACGGGGTTAACGCAGTCATACCCCGTTTAATCAATATTGCGCTGTTCGTTGTTGGCATTACGGCTATTTTTATGATGATTTACGGCGGTGTGCGCTATGTTTTATCGCACGGGAACCGTGACAACGTAAAAGAAGCAAAGAACACAATCATCTATGCTATTGTTGGCCTAGTGGTTGCCATCATGGGTTATGCCTTAATCAACTGGATTTTTCAGACAATCGGTGATAATTCGGGTTTAGGTGGCGGTCAAGCGCGTTAATTTTAGATAATTTTATAAAAATACGGGGTTAAATACCCCGTATTTTTTGGTATAACTAATCTGGCGGAGGGATGGGGATTCGAACCCCAGATAGACGTTACCGCCCATACACGCTTTCCAAGCGTGCTCCTTCAACCGCTCGGACACCCCTCCGTGCTTCTATTTTATCATAGATTAAGGGCAATAATTCCACGCAAGGCGTAAGCTGTATCTTGCCATTTGTGCACAGTAACCGTAGCGACGCCCATCTGTACTACTGGGTAATCGTTCCCTCCCGGTTGGGTCATATCACCAAAGTACAGGATGTCCGTTTTCGGGATTTGTAATAGTTCAATTAGTTTAGTCATGCCAAACACTTTATTCATGCCGGGTACAAAGACATTGATACTAGTGGTTCCTGCAACTTCGTAGTCGTAGCTCGGAGCCAGCTCCTTGGCACGTTTAGCAATGGCATTGCGTTTACTATGATCGGCATCCCAGGCGTATTTTTCGACCGATCCGGCCGCCTGCCCTAAAGCACTAAACGTTACTTGACTACCACGGTCTTCGATGATTTCACCTGCAGGATGATCGCACCAGTAACCGAGTTCTTGGGCTGCCTGTCTTAAGGCTTGTGTGATTGCGGCAATTTGCTCGTTAGTTAAGGGGTAATTGTAAACTTGCCGCCAGCTAGAAGTTTCGGTTGGCTTGCCTGATTGATAAGTGTAGTATTGTGTTCCCTGGGTTACCATTAAGTGCAGGTTGGCTAAGCGGTTAGGATTTAATTGGTCTGCCATCGGCAGAATAATTTGACGCATAAATTGATCGAGTTTTTGCCCAGATATGATACATACGGGATAAAAGTCTAATAGTTGTGCCATAATACCAGCCATCTCCGGGGTCATAGGGGTTTTGGCCACATTTAAAGTGTCGTCAATATCGAAAGCGAGTAGTTTCTTCATGAAATTATTATACTAAACTTTGTCGATTTTTTGCTAATGGTTACCAGATGGATCTGAGACCACCAAAGTCATTGCTAGCGTTGCTCTGTTTGAGTAGACTAAGCTGCTTGCGTAACGTGGTTAGTTTAAGATTAATATCGCTTGCTAGATCAGGGCGTTCAACAAACGTATTGGCAAAGTCAGCTTGGAGTTGATCGATTTGCTGTTGAATTTTGAGTGAAAATAGAGTGGTGATGTTTGCTAGGAGCAGCTCGCGCCGCTTTGTTGCATGGTCTAGCTCTTTCTCGGCTGTCAATTCAAGTTTAGCAATTTCATCTGCTGGTATTTGATTAACATCGTCAGCAAGTAAGGCGGCACGTATTTTGTTGTTGCTAGCGCTAAGATAGTCATCGGGTATTTTGGCTAGAATCGAACGCAGCGTTCGGTCGCGCCAAGCAGTCGCTAGGATAACATCGGTGCAATAATCTAGATTGCGGGGTGTTACTGTTGGTAAGGTAGTTTTACTTTGACGTTTTACGGTTAGGCTAGAGTCATCAATCAAGCCGTCAAGCTTTTCGCGCAGACTTGATACACTGGTGTTAGTTAGTTCGGCAATACGTTTGAGGTAGAATTCACGTTCAACTGGATCAAAAAGATGATTTACTACGGACAGTGATTTACTGGTAATAATTTTTTTACCTTCAGCGGTATTGAGGTCGTAAATTGCAGAATAACGCGCAATTACCCACTCAACTGCCGGGACGGATTGTTGAGCTAGCTTGCGCCAAGCGTTTGGATCGCGCTGAATTAATTCATCGGGGTCTTTGACTTTGGCGGTGGCGTAATCGATTACGCTAAGTTGTAAATTTAAGTTGCCAGCTAGCGCAATTGCTCGTTCGGTTGCTTTTATACCAGCGCGATCAGCGTCAAAGCAGAAGCGAATATCATTTGTTAGTCGCCCTAGGGCTTTAAGATGCCAAGTAGTTAACGCAGTTCCTGCTACGGCGACAATATTTTCTACGCCAGATTGCGATGAAGTCATAACGTCCATATTACCTTCGACAACAATGACAAAATTTTGTTGGCGAATGGCATCCTTGGCGAAGTTTAAGCCGAACAATAACTGGGATTTATTATAGGCTGCGGTAGCGGGTGTGTTTAGGTACTTTGGTTGGTTATCCGACAGAATGCGACCGGTAAAGCCTACAACTTGCCCCTGTCCATCACGTAGCGGTATCATAAGGCGATTGCCGCCATGATAAGGATCGCGCCCGTTAAAGGTGTAGTCGGCAAAAATATTGAGTCCAGCATGCTTAATATCATCTTTGGTGTAACCATGATTCTGGAGTAATTGATGTAGCTGGTGCCTTGATGGAGCATAGCCGACACCCCATTTAACAATAGTGTTGGGTGATAGCTTGCGTTGCTTGCGGGCATAGGTTAAAGCGGTGGGGTTATTAACTAGTTGACGCTGGAAGTAATTCATCGCTAGGGTGTTCATCTTAATTTGTTGAGATTTCAGCTTGCCAGATTGACGGCCTGTTCGGTATTGATCAAGATCAACGCCGGCTTGACGAGCTAAAATTTCCATAGCTTCCGGGAAACTAACTCCTTCGGCTAGCATAATAAAACTAAAGATATCGCCGCCCTGGTTAGAAGAAAAATCATGCCATATATTACGTTCTGGAGTTACAAAAAATGAGGGGGTGCGCTCGTGGGTAAACGGACTTAACCCCTTAAAATAGCGTCCGGCACGCTTTAATTGGACATATTGGCCGATAACGTCTTCAATGGCTAACTTCGCTCTGATCTCTTCTTTGGCATCATCCACTGCCCTTATTATATAATACTTTACTGTTTAGCGTTATTGTTAGAAGCGTTCGTTGGTAAATTAATAGCAGAATTCACTAGGATAACCGTATAGATCAAAATCGGCACCGTAATTGTTAAGTTAATGCTGTTTATGCTAATATATAGTTATGCAGAATAGTAGCCAACACGGTTATACCAAAAATAGCGTTGCGCCTGGTTCGACGAGACCACTTGCACCCCAGCCGGCAGCTAGCCAGCCAACGGCGGCTTCACAACCAGCAGGCTATGCTTCCTATGGTTCTGTTTATAATGCCCCTAAGTACAATGATCCTAATAGCCCGATGTCTAAAGTACCAATGGCATTGGATGACTCGCTTGTCAATGATTCAATTTATAGCAAGAAGCAACTGGTTGAGGATTTCGGGCGAGCTACCCGAACGCATATTATTCCACAGCAGAACAATAAGCTTTTACAGGGTGCTAGTAACAGCACAATTATCTCTAGTGATTATTATGCTACAGGGCAAAAACATATTTTAACTCCACCAAAGTCGCCGTTTGATAGTCCGGATACTTTTCAATTAAATCAGACCCCGCCGTTGCCAGAAATCAACACTCCAGCACCAGCCGAACCTGCCGTTGCGGCTAGCCAGCCAACGCCTAGTCAAGCGCCCGCCCCAGACGCTGCACTCCAATCACCTAAGCCGTTACCGCAGCCAGCTTACGGTAGTGTTGACTACCTTAATTCTATTGCACCGAATAATATCCCAGATAAGAAACCGATTAATAGCCGCCTGTTTGTTTTTGGCGGAATTGGTGCCGTTGTCGTTATTGTTGCTATTGCTGTAATGGCGGCGCTTAGCAACAAGCCAAATAGCGCCCTAGCCGGGATTAATACAATGCATACAACTGCTTCAAATATTCAAGGCATTATTAAGTTTGCTCGCAAAAACCGTAGTATTTTAACGCGGGAGGAGAATGATGAGATTAGCGAGCTGATGCTAACGGTTAGCAGCGAAGAAAATACTTTAGCTGGTGCGATTGGCATGGGTGCTAATGCCAAGGGCAAATATAAGCGCGCTAAGTTTGACCCTAAATTTAAATCGGAGCTAGAGAGTGCTTTAGCTAAAGGCACCGCCGCCGACGAGATGCCTAGTCTGTTAAAACAGCAATTAGATAAGCTTATCAGCACAGCTAAGAACACAGTCAATCATCTTAAGACTAAAAAGCAGAAGGACGCCGTCAACGAAGCAATTAATAACCTAAGTACTGTTGCTAAACGGTTGAATGATAGCATTCAAGCTAAGCATACCGATGATACCAAGAATAGCGCGGCTAAGGCTGTGACTGAGCGCAAAGCCGCCGCTGCTGTCAATCAAGATCAAGATAGTAGCGAGTCCGATTAATTTTTGGCTTGTTCGTAAGCGTGTCTAATCTGGTCAATTATTTCAGCATCGTTTAGCTGTCCAGTTAGAATAAAGGTTGACCAGTTTTTGCTGAGATTTTTACCGGGAAGTACGGATTCATAACGTTCTTGCAAAAATCGGCCGAGATTGTAGTCGCAGCGTAGACTAATAATTAGTGGCTTGGAATGATGTTTGATAATAGCAAACATCTTATTGTCAACATTGTAGACGAGTTGGTCGGCAGTTGATGTTTTCGACTTCACTACCCCATCTAATGCTAAGATGTGTTGGATGACTGCAGCTTCGTCCATCAGAAAGTTACTTTCTTTAGATAATGCTGTAACTCGGCAATAGATTCTTCGATATCGTCTAGTGCGCGGTGGCATTCTTTTTTAGCGAATTTAATATTATGATGCTCAAAGATAATTTTCCAACTACTGACGTCGAGCAAGCGATAGTTTAGTAGTTGATCAACTTGCGGCCATGTTTTTGTGATAAATTTACGATCTTGGTGTACTGAATTACCAGCAAGGTAAATCGGTTGCGAAGTGTCAAAATTAGTTGCGATAAATTTGACTAGTTCTTGCTCCACCAACGATGCTGGCTTGGCTTGCACACTGGTACTATTCTGAATGAGGTGATCATGCGAGGCGGTATGGTCTTGCCAGAATGGCGTTGCCATGCGTTGGAGCATAAAGTTACGGTCGGCGCGAACTGACGCACTATAACGCGCAACTTCGACTAGATCTGAGGTAGTGGCAATTGCCGCTACCTCAATGATTTGATCAACCTGGGGGTCGAGGCCAGTCATCTCTAAATCGACCCACAGAAGGTTTGCTTTAGCCATCGATTACATCCTGCTAGGCACTTCGATGCCGAGAATATTAAGCGCGTGCTTAAACGTGGCTGAGACAATAGCTAAGAGCTGCAAGCGAGCTTGCTTTACCCCCTCTGGTACGTCAGCCGTAGCAATAGCTGTTTGCTCGTAGTAGCGGTTCATAGTTTTTGCTAGTTCGTAGGCATAGGTTGCGATGCGATGCGGCTCAAGATTATTGGCGCTAACGCGAACAACATTTGGGTAATCAAGCAATTTAAGAATGACATTGCGTTCGCTCTCGTAGTCGTAGGCTGTATCAACTTTAGCTGTATCTAGCTGGTTATCCGCTAAGATTTTATTAATTCGTACTGCGGCATATTGGATGTATGGCCCAGAGAACCCAGTGAGGTTAAACATGGTTTTCCAGTTGAATAGCATACCAGTACGACGGTCAGCTGAAAAATCGGAGAATTTGATTGCACCTACGGCAATTTTCTTAATGTCATCGTCGCTTAGATCGGCAGTTTTAGCGTTGGCGCGCGCTCGCTTTTCAGCTTCATTGAGCAAGTCTTCTAGTAGCACCACGCCTTTGCGGGATGACATTTTCTCGCGCGTACCGTCCTCGTTAATTTGATCGATCAGGCCATACCACATGTGAATTAGTTCGGTTTTGAGACCAATTTTCTTGGCCAAGGCAAATAGCTGCTCAAAATAGAATTTTTGTTCTGAGGCAACGCAGTAGATTGCGCGGTCGATTTTGAAGGTATGGTCACGGTAAAGTAAAGTAGCTAAGTCAGTAGTGGCGTAAAGAGCGGCCCCGTTCGATTTAAGAATAAGAATTGGCGTTTTAATGCCGTACTCATCAAGCTTAACGATAATTGACCCATCAGGGTTTTGGATGGCTATACCGCGATTGAGCAGGTCATGCGCCGCTGCCTTGCCCTTCTCGGCAAAGAATTTTTCGCCAAGCTCATAGTCGGTTGAAATGCCAAGGCGCGCCATAATTTTATGGATGTGATCAAGTGAAATTTTATTAAAGCGTTCTGAGTAGGCAATAGCTTCAGGATCACCGGCTTCAAGCTTTAGTAGCCAGTTTTGAGCCTCATCAGCTAGGTCGCTTTTACCAGCTGTCGCTTCATCCTTGAGGTAAGCTTTGGTTTTGATATAGATATCGCCCAGCTCGTAGATCCCGCGTTCGGCTAGCTTTTGATCGTTGCTGAATTTTTTGAATCCAACTACCCAAATACCAAACGGTGAGCCATAGTCGCCAAGATGATTATCGGTAATTACGCGCCAACCAGTAGCTAACATTAAGTTGCGTGCTGCCCAACCTTGGTTAGCTGAGCGCAAGTGTCCGACTGAAAATGGTTTTGCCATATTGGTTGAAGGATATTCAACCAATACAAGCTTATTGTTACCATCGTGATTGTTGCCGTAAGGTAGATCCGTATTAGTAGCGGACAACAAGTCCTCGGCTAGCTGTTTAGCTTTGATATGTAAGTTAATAAAACCAGCACCAGCAACGGTTACGGCACTGAAGTCACCCGTGTTACGTAAGTTTTCGGCTAGCTGTTCGGCAATTTGGCGCGGTGGCAAGTGGAGCACCTTTGCTAGTTGCATAGCAACATTAGTGGCGTAATCGCCGAATTGCGGTTCTGGCCGAGTCAGCTCGACGCTGGTATCGACCCCCCACTGCTGTTTGATGGCAGCGGTAATGACTTCACTATACTTCTCCATTAACCCATATTATAGCAGATAAACTAAAAGTCCGCTCTAGCTAGAGCGGACTGCGATTCCATCTCGCCTATAAATTACCCATTATGTTCTGGAGTGTTTGTTTTGCGGTAGTTTCTTCGGGTGTCAATTCTTTCTTGTCGCGGTACTTAGCGTTGTGGTCGGCATATTTGAACTCGGCGGCACGCTCGTTGATCGCGCGTTGTAGTTGCTTGCTAGTATCGGCGTGAGCTAAATGATGCTCTTTGGTGTACTTTAGTGGCTTAACATCGTCTAGCTTCGTTAACTCATGTGTCATGGCAACAGCCAAAACACCGGTTGTATTGCTTAACGCATCATAGCGGTGTTGTGCTTCAGCAGCTTCTCGCGTATAGTTGTGGTTAAATTTCTCGTTCATTTTTATTTGTTCCTTTCTATCTTCTTGAACAATTTTAATATTAGCATAAACAATTATAATTGTCAATAGTAAAGGAACAAATTTGACATTTTGTCTATTTTAGAAGAGAACGCACAAAGGCAACGAACAATGGATGTGGCCGAGTTGGACGCGATCTCAGCTCAGGATGGGCTTGCGTAGCAATAAAGAATTGTTCTTGTTTGGCCTCAACGAATTCAACAAGTTTGTGGTCAGGTGAAGTGCCGCTCACAATCAATCCGCCACGCTCGATAGCGTCACGATACGCGAGGTTGACTTCGTAGCGATGGCGGTGTCGCTCAACAACTTGATCCGCTTGATAAATTTGCGCTACTTTGCTGTGCGGTTGGAGTATAGCGGGATAATTCCCCAGCCGCATTGTTCCGCCAGTAGACTCTTTGCCAGATTGGCCTGACATGAGATAAATAACGGGATGCTTGGCCTTAGGTTGTAATTCACTACTAGTAGCATCAGTAATACCGCCACGCCGTGCGGCTGCAATTACCGCGACCTGGAGTCCAAGACAAAGACCAAGATAAGGCTTTTTATGTTCAAGAGCATAACTTGCAGCTAGGATTTTACCATCAACACCGCGCGAGCCAAAGCCACCGGGGACAATGATTCCATCCATTGCTTGCAAGTCTTGGCATGTGACCTTTTCGGCATTGAGCCACTGCAAGTTTAGTTGCACTCCAACTTGGAAGCAGGCAGCCTTAAGGGCTTCAGTTACGGATATATAGGTGTCTTGGTTGTCAATATATTTAGCAACCAAGCCAACCGTAACGGTTTTGGCGTATTGCGCACTGCTTCGCTTGGCTAATTCTTGCCATTTAGTCATATTTGGCGCCTGTTTGTTGTGCGTGAATTTATCCAAAAACGGCATGACGCCAGATTTTAGGATATTTAGTGGTACCTCATAGACGGATTTGATATCTGGTAGAATAATAACAGCAGCGGGATCGATGCCGCTAAAGCGGGCGATTTTTTCGCTAACACTGGACGGACATTGACGATCAACCCGAGCGAATACTAGGTCGGGTACGATGCCAAAGCCACGCAAATCGCGTAAGGCATTTTGCGCTGGTTTTGTTTTAAACTCTTTACTGGTGTTTAGCCATGGGACATATACTACAGAGGCGTAGAGACAATTTTTTCGTCCAACAAGGTTGGCAAATGAGCGGATGGCTTCGATAAAAGCTAACCCCTCATAATCCCCTACTGTTCCACCTAGTTCAACTACGTGGACGTCGCTACCTTTACCGGCGCGCAGAATTGCTTGCTGGATGAGACCGGTAACGTGCGGTACCATTTGTACAGTCCTGCCGCCGAATGCACCGGCGCGTTCCTTGGTAATTAATTCTTGGTAAATTTGGCCAGATAGCGTGATTGAGTTGCGTGTCATTTCTTCGTCGAGAAATCGTTCATAGTGGCCGAGGTCAAGATCAGTCTCCGCGCCATCTTTCGTGACATAACATTCACCGTGCTCGCGGGGATTTAAAAGACCCGCATCGACATTGAGATACGGATCGCATTTTTGCATTGAAACTGACAGGCCTTTGCTCTTGAGGATGGTGGCAATGCTAGCTGCTGTTATGCCTTTGCCAACGCCCGAAATTACGCCGCCAGTAACAAAGATATACTTTGTGTTTTTCTTACTCATAATACCTCCTACTATTAGTATTATAACACAGCTACCTTGTATATAGTGTAGTAAAAATGCTACAGTACCCTAAATAAATAGGGGACACTAAATTAAAGTGTCCCCGAAGATTGATCAAAGTAAGTGGCTTAGTTAATTGGAATGCGCCGTGCTTGCTCTTGCTTGACTTTTTCGAAGCTGACAGTTAGTACACCTTCCTTCAATGAAGCCGAAACCTCGTCTTCCTTAACGGCAATTGGTAGTACTAAAGTGCGACTAAATTCGCCCCAGTAGCACTCTTGCATGTGCCAGCAAACAGCTTGGTCGTCGTCGCCGCTACTGAGAGTTCCGCTGATAGTCAAAACGCCATCGGCGATGCTGACGTCAAGATCATGGCGGTCAACACCCGCAGTGCGAGCCTTAATGACCAGCTTATCCTCGGTCTCATAAACATCTACGGCTAGTTGACCAGGTATAACATCATAGTCGGTATTCTCGGCTGGTGTCTTAGTGTTGTTCTCAGGTGTTTCTGACTGCAATTGGTTCGACGTTGTTGTGTTAGGTTCATCGTCATCGAATAATGCGTTGGTCAGATCATTGTTAATACTGTCCATCAACAAGTCGTCATCTTGTTTTCTTGACATTGTAAACTCCTCCTTAATTAACCTCTTTAAGATTATATGTAATAATTATAACTAATAAAAAGTATTACCGCAATATAATATGTAGGATTTTATCGTGAAAAATACAATTATGAATTTAGTTGATCGTACTATGGAGCTAGTTGCACCCCATAAATGTTATGGCTGTGGGCAGCCGGAGACGGTTCTATGCGATCGTTGTACTACATACATTTTACAACAAACCTGCCCAATTTGCGGCGTTTGTCGCAAGCGTTTACGCTCGGGCAACTTATGTAAGGATTGTCGTAAGGCTGCGTCTAACCACTTGACTGATCTTCAAGCCGTTGGCTGGCGGGTTGGTATTTTGCGTAAATTAACCAATGAATATAAGTTTCAGTCGCGGTATCGGCTAGGTCAAACTTTAGCTAGGCTGATGTGCAGAGTGATACCGGCTGACCTAAAAGGACGTCAAGATGTCGGTGTGTGTTATATCCCAACGATTCGGCGACACATTCGTCAGCGCGGTTTTGATCATATGGAGCGCGTTGCCGAAGTCTTGGGGCGTCAGCTAGGCTGCCCTGTTGTCTGTCCTCTGGTTAGACTAGATAATCATGTTCAGCATGGAGCAAATCAGCGCGCGCGGAAGCTGATTAAGTATTCATTGGGTATTGTGCCAAATAAATTACCGGCAAAGATTATTTTGCTTGATGACATCTGGACCACTGGCGCGACAATGCAAACAGCGGCACAACTTTTACGCAGCATGGGCGTACGCCGCGTTTATGGTGTTGTCGTTTGTATTCAACCACGCGAAACAGAAAAAGTCCACCTAAGTGGACTGAAATAATGACTTGGCGGAAGGAGAGGGATTCGAACCCTCGAAGACGTTGCCGCCTTACCGCTTTTCGAGAGCGGCCAGATCAACCACTCCTGCATCCTTCCCTGCTGGCTATTATAGCAAACTACTTTGCCTCGGTCTATTGGCTAAAAGTGAAGCGCGCGGAAAATTCGCTCGGTTGGATCAGGTTTGATATCTTCGATCGGCAAGTGTTTGCCAAGAAAATCAACGATAGCTTCGCCTTTATCTTCTGGTATATAAATAATATCTGAGATTGCAAAGCGTTTATTTGGTACTAGCACAATACGCCAAAGGTTGCCCTTATGTTCAATCCCAAAGGCGCGATAGTTGCTGAAATTGCGTGTCATCGTCTCAATCTTGATACCACTGTCACTTAGGGCGTAATTAACTTGGTGGTTAGAATTTTTTGACAGTATAACCAATGATATGTAAACCAAGGTAGCTAGTAAGGCCATTGAGATTGCACCAAGCCAATTAACTTGGTTGAAAAATTTAGCAGTGGCCAAAGCGGCATAAACGGCAATGAGAATTAAGGTTGCGAAGCAATACCAAGTTGCAGTATGGGACTGAACTATGCTATCGGTTGCTTGCCACGCGATAGGTGTGGTGTTATCACTTGTGGCCGATTCTTGAGTTGGGTTATTCATAACCGTATTATAGCAAATTATTGCAAATTTGTATTATTGACGTATCAATCAAAAAACGCTCCTGCACGGGAGCGTAATGATAACTTGGCGGAGGAGGGGAGATTCGAACTCCCGCACCAGCTCTCGCCGATCTAACGATTTAGCAAACCGTCCCCTTCAGCCACTTGGGTACTCCTCCAAGCTGGTACTATTATACCAGACAATTTGAAATAGGCCAATATTTTTGGCGATTTGGGCGACTATGTTATAATAATTGATGGAAAGGTGACCGAGTGGTTTAAGGAGCCGGTCTTGAAAACCGGTGTGGGGCAACTCACCGAGGGTTCGAATCCCTCTCTTTCCGCCAAGTCATTATTAGACACCGCGATTCGCGGTGTCTATTTAGTAATTAAATCAACCCGAGATGCACCTAACTGCAGTTGACCAACGACTGCTTGGCTAGTATTGATGTTTTGCAGGGTGCTGGGTAGTTGAATGCGATACTGCGGCGGTTCGTCAACGAAGTATGGTACAGTTTGACCGGCTGCAGTAACGATGCCCCGTACCCCGCTCCGCTGCTGCAGTTGGCCGATAACTTTGTCGCGCGTCAAAGTAAAATTGGCAATATCGTGGTTGGCAGCATCAATTAACTGGCTAGCCCCGACAAAGGCGTCATTATAAGAAGCTGCGCCCAAATTAACGACACCGATAGTTAAGTTCATTGCTCCGGTTAGCTTACTAGCAAGAAGCACGCCATGGCCAGCTTCATTATTGAAGCCGGTTTTGCCGGCAAAAATGTTCTGCTGCCCAAGTAAACGATTGGTGGTGTGGACGCTGCCAACGAGCGGGAGATCAGCTGTCGGCTGGCGCAAAATAGCAGTTAGGGTTGGATTTTTGGTTGCTAGGAGAATAATCTTGCACAAATCAGTAGCGGTCGATGTGGTATTAGGGTTAAAGCCGCTGGCGTCGGAGCCAACGGTAGTGTGATCGATTTGGTGGCGTGCTAGCCAATCAGTAGCCGCTACGCGATATTGTTCTAGTGAGCCAAATGCCCACCGTGCTACCGTGTCGGCGAGATTATTGGCGCTACGCAGCATGATGCCAGCTATAGCCTGCTGCAAAGTTAACTTTTCGCCGGCAAAGACTTGTACGCGACTGCCACCCTCACGTACAGCTTGGCTATAGCCGGCGACATCTTCGGGCGATATGGTTAAGACAGGGTTGCTGTCGCCGCGTTGCTTGGCAAGATGGTCTAAAACTACTTGTACTGTAATTGTTTTGGCGAGTGAAGCGGTGGCGCGTATTTGACCATTGTTGGCGGCTTGCCCAACGTAACGGCAGATTGGTTCCTGTGACAAAGGATCAAGATAGCCAATGGCAGCGTGTGGCAGGTTAAGTTTGGTTGCCGTTAAAGGTTGAGATTTAAGGTTAGCTTTAGGGAAATAACGCACCTGGGCTTGAGTCGAAGGCGCGGCAATACAGTAGGTAATTGCCGCCGAACTAATTATGCCTGCAACTAGGCTAACGATCACCCACCTTTTCATATAAACATTATACACTGGTTTGCTATAATAAAACTATATGAGCGAAAGTATTTTTACGAAGATAATACGAGGCGAGCTGCCCTGCTACAAAGTCTATGAGGATGCGCGAACCTTTGCTTTTCTTGACATCAATCCGTTGAGTGACGGCCATATTTTGGTAGTGTCAAAGTCACCTGTCGATAAAGTTTATCACCTTAGTCAAGCCGATTATACAGCTTTGTTTGCTACAGTGCGGAAGCTGTGCGATCAAGTTGAAGCTGTCCTTGGCGTTCGTGCTGGTATCATCGTTGAAGGGTTCGATATTCCGCATGCGCATGTGCATGTAGTACCGTTGTATGATGCTCAAGTCATGCAGCTACATCACGGTTATAAAGTGGATAATTCGCCAGCGAATTTAGCCAAATTAGCTGAGCGGTTGCGGTTAGATGATTAGAATTATTGCAGTTGGTAAAAAACATGCACCAGAGCTGAGTCGAGCTATTGATCAATACGAGTGTCGTTTGCGCCACCCCTTCACTGTTGAGTGGCAGCTATTACCCTATTCTGCTAAACAAGGTGATGCTGCTCGCATTGAGGAATCGCACGCGATTATGCAGCAGATAAAGCCCCAGGCCAAGGTTGTTTTGCTGGATGAGCGTGGAGATAGCTTGAGCAGCGACTCCTTTGCTAATGTTTTAATTCAAGGTAACGTAACAATTGTCATAGGTGGCGCTTATGGGGTGGACGATGCTCTGCGCCAGCGCGCTGATACAGTGATAAGTTTATCAAGGATGGTATTTCCGCATCAGTTAGTGCGGTTGATTTTATTAGAGCAAATTTATCGCGCGCAAGCTATTGTCAACCATCACCCGTACCACCATATTTAAAAGTTTTCCACAAGTGCAAAACCTGTGGAAAACTTTGCAATTTACTACTGAAAAACCAATATTTACAAGTATTTTTTAATGGCTGCGAGTGCTGTTGCCCGCTCATCCCAAGGTTGATCGCCAGCGGCGCGTGCAATGGTCTTCTCATGCCCCTTGCCTAACAGAACAACAACATCGTTCTTTTTCGCCAGCGACATAGCATGATCGATTGCCGAAGTCCGATCATCAATAAACAAAAGTGTTTTGTCATCGACTAGACCGGCTTGCCTTGCGCCTTTGGCTAGCTTTTCTGATTGTGGTCGTACCGGGCCGCGAGGATCGTCCTCTGTCAGAATAAGAATATCAGCATAGCGGCCAGCAATTTCGCCCATGCCAGGAAGCTTCTCTTGATCGCGTTCGCCTGGCCCACCACATACAACGATCATTTTACCTTTGGTGAGTTTTTTAATGCCAGGAAGCAACTTTTCGTAAGCGTCAGGCGTATGTGCGAAGTCAATAATTACGTCATAGTTTTGACCGGCGTCAACGCGATTCATTCGGCCTTCGACACCGTCAAGCGATGAAATACCTTCTTCAATTGCTGCCTTATCGAGGCCTAAGCTAATCCCTACCCCGACGGCTGCCAATGAATTGTAGACATTAAACTCGCCAGGAATGTTAGTTTTTATGTGGTAACTAGTTTTGCAGTGACGGACGTAATATTCGACGCCGCTAGTCGTAAGCTTTACTCGGGTAGCTTTAAGATCGCCATGATGGATGCCGTAAGTTATTGGGTGTGGCACTTTGGTTGTAAAGTAGCCTACCGATGGATCATCGGCATTAGCAAGGCCAATCCCCCGCCCCCCGTGCTTGGCGTTCATGGCGCAAAGCTTAAATAGGCGTTGTTTAGCGGCGCGGTAACGAGCAAAGGTACGGTGATAATCGAGGTGTTCCTCTGTGACATTGGTTTCAACTACGATGTCAAACGGAATACCAAAGACGCGATATTGAGCTAAGGCATGTGAGCTAACTTCGATAACGAGGTATTTAATCCCGGCTGCTCGCATTTTAACAAGGCGTTGATTCAATAATTTTGGGTTGGCTGTCGTCATGTGGGCGCTTTGCGTCGTTATGTTGTCGTCAATGGCGTTAGCCACGGTTGACATCAGGCCGACTCGGTAGCCAGCTTTGAGCAACATGTTGTAAATCATAAAACAGGTTGTTGTTTTGCCATTTGTACCAGTTACACCTATTACTGTCATGCTATTGGCGGGATAATCATACTTAGTAGCTTGAAGGAACGCCCTAACTGCATGAACTGGCACTAGGGCGGAGTTGCGCGCATCTTTAATCGTGTATTTCATAGCATTATTATACCACCTAGGAAATGTGATAAAATAACAAGTGAAATGAATGTGTTAGGAGTGGAGAGCTCGTGCGACGAGACTGCTGCTGCGGTAGTCCAGGACGGGCGCAAAATTATTTCGAATGTAGTAAATTCGCAGATTGATATACATAAAATTTACGGTGGAGTTGTACCTGAGGTCGCAGCACGATCCCACCTTGAGGTTGTAGTACCGGTGATTGAGCAAGCGGTTAGCCAGGCTGGCGGTTGGTCAAAAATTGATGCCGTGGCTTGTACAATGATGCCTGGGCTGATCGGATCGTTGCTTATGGGTTCAATCACGGCACGGACGCTAGCGCTTGTTCACCATAAGCCGTTTTATGCTTGTCATCATGTTGAGGGTCATGTCTATGCTAATTTTTTGATGGATAATCCACCAGAGTTCCCTTTTTTGGCTTTAATTGTTAGTGGTGGGCATTCTCAAATTGTTTTATTTAAGGATCATGGCGACTATCTTTTGTTAGGTCAAACTGCTGATGATGCGGTTGGTGAGGCTTTTGACAAGGTGGCTAAGATCATTGGTCTGCCCTACCCTGGCGGCCCAGCTATTTCGAAGGCAGCAGAAAACGGCGACCCGCATCGTTACCATTTACCAAAGGCAAAAATGAAGGGTAAATACGATTTTTCGTTTTCGGGGGTTAAGACTGCCCTGCTCCGTACAGTGCAAGATGTCGTAGGGGTTGATCATACTTTTCCGTCATATCAGTTGGCAGCAAAGCTGAGCCAGCAGCAAGTATGCGATTTGGCTGCTAGTTTTCAATATACGGCAGTTGATACACTAGTAGAAAAGCTTGTTCTAGCTACAAATGAGTATCAACCGAAGTCAGTTGTGATTGCTGGCGGTGTAGCGGCCAACCAGGAATTGCGGCGTCAATTGCGTGAACGTCTGCCAATTGATATTAGTTTCCCTACCCCTGCCCTCTGCACTGATAACGGGGCTATGATTGCGGCGCTAGGTTACTATAAAGCGCAGCGTTTGCAGCCAGATGACCCCCGCAATTTGGACGTAATACCATCAATTTCAATGACAAAAACAATTTGGGGGTTGCATTAAAGCTTAAGCTATGATAATATGGAGGTATAAGTCAATATGACCGAGGTAACAGGGAGTTTCTTGCAAAGCTCAGCCTGGCGTATTTTGAGTGGGGTTTCTTGTGAAAACATTGAACGCCATGGTTCGGGTTGGCATTACTTAGCCATTCTCGAAAAAGGGCAATTCAGTCGGCGTTTATATTGTCCGCTTGGTCCAGTAGCTAAGGATTTGACGTCATGGCGTCACGCATTAGCCGATCTGCGTCAAATTGGTCAAAAATATGGGGTAGATTTTTTGCGGGTTGAGCCAGAATTGTCGGTAATCACCCCTGATATTATGAAAGGTGAGGGGTTCTGTCATAGCGCCCGGGATGTTCAGCCTCCGCATACAGTAGTAAACGATGTCTCAGTCGATGAATCGGCTATTATGGCGCAGTTGTCTCAGACTGCCCGCCGTTACACGCGAAAATGCGACAAAGCCGGAATAACGTACAGTGTGAGCTATAACCCAATTGACGTGACTGATTTTATTGCGATGATTCATGAGGTCAGCCAACGAACTGGCATGAAACCGCACAGCGATCAACATTATCGTCTGATTGCCGAGAAACTGTTCCCACTTAAGGCGGCAGGCTTGCTGTTCGCCGAGTTGGCAGGGAAGCGCATAGCTTCAATTATTTTTTTGACAGATGGCAAAACAATGAGTTATGCGCATGCGGCTAATTTGACTGAGTACCGTAAGTATGCGCCGGCGGTTGGTCTGGGTACATATGCACTTAAGTTTGCACATCAACAGGGGTGCAAGTACTTTGATTGGTGTGGAGTAGCGCCAGCAACTGATGATGGTAATAAACGGTGGCACGCTTGGCGCGGCTTTACTCAGTTTAAGCTATCCTATGGCGGGAAACGAGTGGATCGTATTGGTACTTGGGAGCTGCCATTGCACCGAGTTAAATACGTGATTTATCGTGTAATACTTAAGCTTGCGCGGCGTTAGTGCTATAATAATGTTAGATTGTGCCAGAAGGCATTTATAAGGACAAAAAGGATGAATTTACCAAAGACTTACGAGCCAAATCAGTATCAGACCGCTATTTACGCTTTATGGGAAAGCAGTGGGGCGTTTAGCCCGCAAGGTAACGGCGACCCATACTGCATTGTTATGCCGCCACCAAATGCCAATGGTAATTTGCACGTTGGCCACGGTTATATGATACCGATCGAAGACATCCTTGTGCGTTACTATCGGATGCAGGGTAGGCGAACTATCTGGATACCCGGGGCAGATCATGCCGGATTCGAGACGTGGGTTGTATTCGAGCGTAGCCTTAATCAAGAAGGTAAATCGCGCTTTGACTACAGTCGCGAAGAGCTTTATCGCTTGACTTGGGATTTTGTACAACGTAATCGGGGAAATATGGAGTTACAGATTCGGGCATTGGGTGCCTCTTGCGACTGGAACAACAAAGTGTTTACGTTGGATAAGAAGGTCGTTGATACGGTGTATCATACGTTTAAGCAGTTATGGGACGATGGCCTAGTTTACCGCGGTAACCGTATAGTTAACTTTTGTCCGAAGCACCAGACAGCTTTTGCTGATATTGAAGTTGATTTTAAGCCAGTTAAATCACATCTTTGGCATATTGTTTACCGTACGCCTGATGGTAGTCGATCAATTGAAGTGGCAACGACACGTCCAGAAACTATGCTTGGCGATACGGCAATTGCAGTGCATCCCGAGGATGAGCGTTACACTGATTTGGTAGGGAAAACAGTAGTAGTTCCGTTAATTAACCGTGAGATCCCGGTAGTTGCCGATGAAGGAGTTGAGCGTGATTTTGGTACTGGTGCTGTAAAGATTACACCGGCGCACGATCCACTTGACTTTGAGATTGGCCAGCGACATCATTTGCCGCAATTAACGGTTATCGCAACCGATGGCACAATGATTAACGTGCCGGATAAATACCAAGGAATGACCGTTGAGCAAGCTAGGGCAGCCGTAGTTGATGACTTGACGGCGTCTGGCGCCTTGATAAAAACGGAGGACTTTATGCATGACGAGCCGCATTGCTATAAGTGTGGTTCGACGATCCAGCCGTTGATGATGAAACAGTGGTTTATTAATGTTAAGCCGTTAGCGCAACGGGCGCGTGAGGCGGTTGCGCGCGGGGAAGTGCGTTTTGTGCCAGAACATAAAGGCCAAGAACTGATTCATTATTACGATGAGCTGAGGGACTGGAACATTAGCCGGCAAATCCCGTGGGGCATCCCGATCCCAGCTTTTCACGCCGCTGACAATCCGGACGAATGGATATTTGATCCGCGCGTTGATCAAACGGAGATCGAGATCAACGGTCGATCTTACGTGCGCGATGAGGATACTTTTGACACGTGGTTTAGTAGTGGTCAGTGGCCATTTGTCACAACTGACGTCATTACTGACGGCAAGCTCAAAGAGTTTTACCCGAATGCTGTCATGGAAACAGGCGTAGATATTTTGCGTGCTTGGGTGGCACGAATGATTATGCTCGGCTTGTATACTACTGGCAAAGTGCCGTTTCATGACGTCTTTTTGCACGGTTTAATTTTGGATAAGCATGGCCAGAAGATGAGCAAAAGCAAGGGTAACGTGCTTAATCCAATGGATATTGTAGAACGTTATGGCTCAGATGCTTTGCGTATCGGTATTGTGATGAATCGTTCAGCGGGTCAACCGCAAGCTTTCTCGGAAGATTCAGTTATTGCCGGGCGTAATTTCTGTAATAAGTTATGGAATATTGCCCGCTACATCGATTATGCTACAGAGCAATCAAATATTGGACTGGACGACATTAAGTCAGCTAAGCCGACTAGTATTGCTGAACACTGGATCAGTCGACAGTTTAATCAAGCGAAGCACACGGTTGATAGCTTGATTGCCCAGTACCGTTTTGCCGAGGCGGTAGAGACAATTTACCATTTTGTTTGGGATGAATTGGCCGACTGGTACATCGAAGCTAGTAAAAATAGCGACAACGCGGCTTTCATGCGGCAGCTACTAGAGAACACACTTAAGCTAGTGCATCCATTTGCGCCATTTGTCACTGAAACTATTTGGACGACGATCCATGACGATACATCGTTGTTGATTAGTCAGCTATGGCCGCGCGATTTAACTTACAGTAAACGAGCGGCTAATCAATTTGATCAGGTTAAGTCATTGGTTGTTACGTTGCGTAACATTACGCAAACATTACCGAACGGTAAGTATACACTGGTGCATGATTCCGATCCGTTATTAGTGGAGCAGGGGAATTTAGTCGCCAGCTTAGCAAAGTTGCGTCAAGTTAAGGTTGATCACACGCCACATGGTTTGCATGTTGTGTCTAATTGGGCAACGTCTTGGTTGGAGTTGTCGCGTGAACAAATTGATGCCTACAAGAAGCATTTAGTTGAACGCTTAACCGATGCCAAGGAACAGATTGGCCGCTTGGAACAGCGTCTCGCTAACCAGGGTTACGTTGATCATGCTCCGGCCGAGCTGGTGGCGGAAAGTAAGCGTCAATTGAATGATTTGAAACATCTAGCAACAAAACTATCCGATAGTATCAATGACATTAGTTGACAAAAGTAATAACTACGCTTATACTGTTATACTATATAATTTGGGCGTATTAGATTTGCGCCATACAGATAGGCTGCATCAGCATTGAACATACTAAAACTTAAAAACGGTTAATGTAAAGAAAGGGGATCTGCTAGAAGATGAAATCAGAAGATGACAAGCCCACCGATGACATGATGCTTGATATGCCAGATGAGTTGAATGAAGATGATATTGCCGACGACACCGTTATCGCCCCCAGCGATATTGACGAGCTAGGTGATGATTCGGTCAAGATTTATTTGCGCGAGATTGGTCGCATTCCGTTGCTAAGCATCGAAGAAGAGGCTAAAATTGCACAGGAAATCATCAAGAATGCAGAGCCACTTGCCGAAGCAGAAGCAAAGCGCACTGAGCTTACTAAGCAGCTAGCAGCGGATGATTTAACGCAGAGCGAACGCGCTAAGTTACTAGCTGAGCAAAGCAAGCTGCAACTAAAGATCAAGCGTCTGAAGCGGCCGAAGGATAAAATGGCCGAGGCTAATATGCGGTTAGTAGTTTCGATTGCTAAGCGCTATTCTGGCCGTGGGTTGGACTTCTTGGACCTGATTCAAGAGGGCAACACGGGCTTACTGCGCGCGGTTGAGAAGTTTGATCCTGATAAGGGATTCAAATTCTCAACTTATGCTACTTGGTGGATTCGCCAGGCAATTACGCGTGCTATTGCCGACCAAGCGCGAACTATTCGCATCCCGGTACACATGGTGGAAACAATCAACAAATTGATGCGTTTGCAACGTAAGCTAACCCAAGAGCTTAATCGTGAGCCCACTATCGAAGAATTGGCCAAAGCCATGGAAGAGACACCGGAAAAAATCAAGTACGTGTTTAAGATCAAGCAAGATATTCAGTCGCTGGATGCCACAATTGGCAAAAACGACGATGATGACTCATCAGAATTAGGTAGTTTTATCGAAGACGATGGTGCTGCTAGCCCGGAAGATGTTGCCAATGATCATTTACTAAGTGAGCAGGTAATGGATGTAGTCAATGCACTATCGGATCGCGAGCAAAAGATTATCAAGTTACGTTTTGGGCTTGACGGTGGCAGGCCACATACTCTAGAAGAGGTGGGGGCTGAGTTTGCCGTTACTCGCGAGCGTATTCGTCAGATTGAAGCTAAGGCGCTAGCTAAATTGCGCAAGAATAAAGAAACTAATCGTTTGCATGATTATCTCAATAAATAGGATGATCATTTTATGAATCAAATTACAAAGCAACCGCCGGTGTTAGTTCTAATTGACGGCAAGTCAGTGTTCTATCGGGGATATTATGCCATGCCACATTTAACAACTAAAGATGGCATGCCGACGGGTGGAGTTTATGGTTTTGCCGTGCTGGCGTTAGAGTTAATTAAACGGATTAACCCGGATTATGTGGCCGTCGCTTGGGACAAACCTAAGACAAATATTCGCCGTCGTTTGGCAATTTACCCCCAATATAAAGCAGGGCGCGTCGCGCCGCCAGCAGATTTTTATGCCCAGATACCTGTTCTAAAAGATCTCTTAGCTTCGCTTAACTGGCCGTTTTATGAGTTGGATGACTATGAGGCGGATGACATTATTGGTACGCTAGCTCAGGCAGCTAGTCGGCAGGGCATTCATACTATTATTATTAGTTCCGATCTTGATATGCTACAGCTACTGAGTGATCGTACTGAGCTTTATGCATTAAAGAAAGGCTTGGCGCAGATTGAGCGGTTTGATCCCGTAGCGTTTACGCAAAAGTATGGCATTCGCGTTGATCAATTTCTTGACCTCAAAAGCCTTAAAGGTGACGCATCGGACAATATCCCAGGCGTCCCCGGTATTGGTGAAAAGACGGGTGTAAAATTGTTGCAAAAATACGGTACCTTAGATGAGGTTTATCGACATGTAGCCGAACAGCCTGCTACGCTGCAGAATAAACTGCTTGCAGGTAAAGACTCGGCTTATATGTCGCAGGCGTTAGCGCGGATTGATTGTACTGCGCCGCTGACACTTGACCTGGCAGCAATGAATAGTCGCCAGCTTGATCGCGTTCGTTTGCGCGATACTCTGCTTAAATTAGAGTTTACCTCACTGGTCAACAATTTGCCTGAGGGCTATGGCACTTCGTCGGTTGAGCTGACTGCGGCTGCACCGCAGCTTACTTTGGTGCAGCATTATTCAGTGTTACCGTCAATGGTGTTGGCTCAAGTTATCGATGGTCAGCTATACATAAGCAGCGATGTAGCAACGGCTTGTCGGTTTGACTGGAGTGAAGTGGCACAGTTGGCGAACAAGCGAGTTGTTACTTATGACGCTAAAGCGTTAGCCAAAGCTTTTTTGGCACAAGGGAAGGCAATTACTTGGACGGTTGAATTGGACGTCAAGCATGCGGAATTCTTACTTAATAGTCTAGGCAAGATACAACCGTTGGCACAACGTACGGCAACACAGTATGGTTCGGATACCCCATTGCTGCAACTAGCTATGCTGTGGCAGCTATTTAAGCAGACCAACGGTGAGTTGGCGCGTTTGCCGAAGCTGGATCAGCTAGCTAGGCAAGTAGATTTTCCATTTCAAATTTTATTGGCGCAAATTGAACAGTACGGTGTGCTAGTCGATCGACCGCAACTAGAGCTAATGTCGCGCAATCTAGGGAAAACGCTAGTTGATTTAGCCGAGCAAATTTACCAGCGCCTTGGTATTAGGTTTAACATTAATAGTCCAAAGCAGCTTAGCGGCGTGCTATTTGATCAGCTGCACCTGAAGCCGAGAGGCAAGCGCAACAAGGGCGGCTATTATTCCACTGGGGCAAAAGAACTGGAGCATTTACGTAATCAGCATTGGGTGATTGACCTAATCGAGCAGTATCGCGCAACGGCAAAGCTAAAGTCGACGTATGTAGATGCGTTGATTGACGCTATCAGCAGTGACGGCCGTATCCATACGACATTTAGTCAGGATATTGTTGCTACGGGCCGCTTAAGTTCGGCTAACCCTAATTTGCAGAGTGTGCCAGCTCGAACTGAGCAGGGTAAACAGATTAAGCGCTGTTTTATTGCCCCGCCGGGTAAGGTAATCGTAAATGCAGACTATGCGCAATTTGAGCTGCGGTTAGTAGCGGCACTGGCGCATGATACTGATATGATTGAGCTATTTAATGATCCAGCAACCGACATTCATACTATGACGGCGGCGGCGGTTTATGGGATAGCGCCAGATAAGGTGACGCCTGAGATGCGGCGTCATGCTAAGACCATCAACTTTGGTATATTGTACGGGATGAGCGCGCGCGGGCTGGCGGATGCAACCAAAATGAGTTTCGGTGCCGCTGCGCAGTTTATTAAGCGTTACTTTGAGTTACATCAACCAATTCGGCGCTTTATGGATGAAATTTTAGCTAAGGCGGAGCAAACTGGCTACGTTGAGACTTGGTACGGCCGCCG
>CAMYBM010000002.1 GCA_947253995.1 uncultured Candidatus Saccharibacteria bacterium
GGGGTGTCAAAGCTTTCTTGCGTTTTTAACCTAGCCGACGGGCGTAAAACGTGGCAACGCAACATAACATTAAGTCTTTTGCTATAGTTTCAAATGACCATATTATAAACTATAGTATCAAAAAAGGTGATTCATCCACCGCGAACCATCCGGCTCGCGATCATGAATCACCTTGTGCATTTATTATATTAAATAAAACTTAAAAAGTCAATTAGATTTTACATAATGCAAAAAAGACGATTCATCCACCGCAAACTACAGGTGCTCGCGACCATGAATCGTCTTATGTCTCCATCCTACCGAACCCTGGGCAGAAAGTCAACCGAATTTTACATAATACAAAAAAGGTGATTCATCCACCGCAAACCAAAGGGGCTCGCGATCATGAATCACCTTATACTTCTATCCTACCAAACTCTGGGTAGAAAGCCAAGCTCCTAAATGAACTATTTTCCAACAAGGATGACGTACTGAGTTGTCTGCCCCACTTAAGCCCCGTAAGCGCACTAATGCCTACTGGCAGCGCCGCGTGGAATACACTTATCTTGAGAGTGAGAAGGCGGCGGATGCGTACCGCAAGCGTGTGAGTCGAGTATATGCTGATGACTGGTAGACACGCCTCTATAGTGCGGAATAGCAGTGAATATGGCTGGCAGTACCTAGAACTACAATCGCCATATTTTAACGGTTATAGAAGGTTAACACTTGAAAGGTTGAAAAAATAGATTTAAGTGCAAAGCTTACAATAGTAAATGCCATGGCAACATTGGAAGTAGCAGCTTCTTGGTGCCGCTAGACAGCTTCGCAGATAGTATTACATTTCGTGAGTATATGGGATATATTAATACCAGGAAACATTTACAAATGAAAGGAACGGACGGTGACATCAAATAGCATTAGGCGAGGCCGCAATATATATACTTTCTACAAGAAAAATAAGGGTGACAAGATATACTGGGTATACCATTATGTAATAAACCCCATCACAAACGAGCCTGATGTTATTGATGGTGGGTTACTGATTTCCTTTGACCATCATAATATGCTTAACCTATGGTGTGATTACCCATGGAAGTTTACGCCAGAACAAAAGGCGCTGTTTGATAAAGAAAACCCGTATTGGGCTAACTTCTTCCGAGACCGTAATGGTATTGAACCGCCATTCAGAGGGTAAAAGTGCCCCGATACATTTCAACGACTAAACTTGTCAATCTATAAAGCATATGCTATTCTAATAATAGCTGGTGCGCAGACGGGGCTACCCGTCTAGCATAAAAACAAAAAGATAACGCCTAGCCCCAGGGTGGGCGCGCAACAGCAAAAAGAATAAAACCCGCTCTTAGGAGGCTCTTCACGGGTTTTATTTTATTTTGAAATGTAACGACGTATAATTTATATATGACATATCGCGGGTTAACTCATGATGAAGTTGTAGCGCTGCAGATGGCGGGCAAGTCCAATCGAATGAACCGACGTAGTTCGCGTTCGCTTGGTGAAATTATTAGGGTTAACGTTTTTACGCGGTTTAATTTAATCATAACAGTATTGGCTGCATTTGCGTTGCTGTTTGGTGGCGGTTTAATCAATGTTCTGTTCTTTGGAACCATGGTTATTAATGCTATGATTGGGATCATTCAAGAATGGCGAGCAAAACAGATCCTGGATAAAGCGGCAATTTTAGCAGACCCGCGGGCAACTGTGGTACGAGATGGCAGACGTCAGTCGGTTGAATTAGACGATATCGTATTGAATGATGTAATTGCATTAAAGCTTGGCGACCAAGTGCCTGTTGACGGTATAGTTTTAGAGTCGGACGAGTTGGAAGTTAACGAAAGCCTGCTTACAGGTGAATCTGATCCGATCGCAAAATTCGCCAAGGACCAGGTATTGTCGGGGGCGATGGTTGTAGCTGGATCGGGTTT
Source organism: uncultured Candidatus Saccharibacteria bacterium (assembly GCA_947253995.1). Classification (GTDB taxonomy): domain Bacteria; phylum Patescibacteriota; class Saccharimonadia; order Saccharimonadales; family Saccharimonadaceae; genus Nanoperiomorbus. The sequence continues at coordinate 1,923 of CAMYBM010000002.1, forward strand.
GATGAAAGCAACGCGTGTTGGCGCTGATGCGTATGCGGCTACATTAGTTGCTAAAGCTAAACAATTTAAGCCAGCTAGTTCTGAAGTGATGGTGGCTATCAATAAACTTCTCAAGTGGATTTCTTACAGTATGATAATCGTAGTGCCAGTTTTGGTGCTTGGAGTGTTGCTTAGCAATGGCTTAGGTAGGGTTGATTTAAATTGCTTAGTTAACAATTTATTGTCAAACGGTTTACGCGTGATTACGCCGATTGTTAGCATGATACCGGAGGGGTTGGTCTTATTGTCTAGTACGGCATTTATGTTAGCCGCGGTTAAATTAATTCGCAATAATACTTTGGCGCAACAGATGCCGGCAATTGAGACGCTTGCCCGCGTTAACACCGTACTGTTAGACAAAACTGGAACAATTACGTCGGGTAAAATGAGATTTATTAAAATTGAATATTTTAGCGGTAGCGTAGACAATAGCAAGGCCATTCGTAACGCAGTTAAAACTTTGGCTTCACGCGCTGAGTCGCCAACAAATCAAGCTATATGTAAAGGCATTACACATAAACCGTGTGATTTTGACTATGAAGTGGCGTTTAGCAGTAGTCGAAAGTGGAGTGCTATTACTATTGATCAAGTTCACTACATTATGGGCGCACCAGAAATTGTCTTAGAGCATCATGCGGCTGAACTGGAGCGAGCGCGGATTTTGGCCAGCCAGGGGTACCGTGTTTTAGCGGTATCTACTAGCGCGTTAAAACCGCGATCAGTTGGCGTTAATTTTAAGCGCACGCAACCGAATGGGTTAGTCATAATTCAGGAGCAGGTGCGGCAAACCGCTAAGTCTACTTTGAATTACTTAAGGCAACAGGGCGTTGAGATCAAAATTATATCAGGCGATTCTACGGCGACGGTAGCGGCAATTGCTCAATCGGTCGGATTGAACGTAAGGGCTTTTGATGCGCGCAAATTGCCTAATCCTGGAAGTAGTGTAGATAATATGACACAGTTTACTAAAATAGTTCTTTCGCATAATGTCTTTGGAAGAGTCCAGCCGGAACAGAAGAAGCAGATTTGTTGTGCTTTGCAAGCTCAAGGCCAAGTTGTTGCGATGACAGGCGATGGCGTAAATGACGCGTTAGCTCTTAAACAATCTGATCTTGGCATTGCAATGAACAATGGAGCTGCGGCGACTAAGGCAGTAGCGGAGTTAATCTTACTGGACAATGACTTCGCGCATTTACCATTAGTTATGCAAGAAGGTCGCCGCGTTATTGCCAATATTGAGCGCGTAGCTAGTCTGTTTGTCATTAAAAATGTTTATTCGTTGATTCTTTCATTGGCTTTAATAGTATTTAGCCTACCTTACCCGTTACTTCCACTGCACATGACGGTAATATCGGATTTAAGTATTGGCATACCAGCATTTTGTTTGGCGTTGTCGTCTAACAATCGAATTTATTGTAAGGGGTTTTTGCGCCGAGTGCTCGCTTTTGCCTTACCGGTCGGCGCAGCTACAGCGGTTGTGCTGTTGTTAACCTACTTAAACGTCAATGGTAGTAGCTTGCTTGGGCGTGAGTACCTCAGTTCAGCGACTTCAATTGTTGCCATGGTAATGGGTATGGTTGTTCTACTGCATTTGGTTAAGCCAATCAAAGTATGGAAATTGGCCTTGGTAGCCTTGTGTTCTGGTATGTTTGCAACCGTTTTAGCATCTCCTCGCCTGCGCGAATTGTTTCAATATAAATTGCATATTAATTTATTTGCACCAGTATTACTGTATTCAGTTGTTGGAACTATAGCTATTGTCATTATCGCGATGGTAAGTCGACGCCTACTCGCTGGGCGTGATAAAATAGAATTATGCTAAAACAGCTGATTAGAGCAGTTCTAGAATACTATACCAAGGTATTTTTTAGGCGACATCACCCAATCTTAATTGTAGTTGTCGGTGCTGTTGGTAAGACGACTACAAAGCATGCTATCTATCAAGTACTAAAGCGGCATTACCGCGTTCGCATGGAGCCAACTAATCTAAATAGTGAGTTGTCGGTGCCATTGTCTATTTTAGGGGTAGAATATCCAAGCAATCGAGTTCTTCGTAACCCACTGGCTTGGCTCGGAGTAATATGGCGGGTATTTTTGGCGGCGTATCGAAAATGTAGTGTTGATATTATTATTCAAGAGTTAGCAACTGATCACCCTGGAGATATTGCAAATTTTGGACGTTACTTGTCGGCCGATATCGCGGTTGTTACTGCCGTTGCGGATGAGCACATGGAGAATTTTGCCGATGGCATAGACGCAGTGGCAAACGAGGAGTTATCGGTTTGTCGTTTTGCGAAAACAGTGATACTTAATAGTTCGGCAGTTAATAAAAAATATTTTAGCATGATAAAGCAGGAAAAATTTATTACCTATGGATTTGACATGGGAGACTACCATTTTTCTAAGGTCGTTGGAAGGCCGCTGTCGGGATATAACGTAGTAATTGACCATATCAAGGCAACGGTGTCATTGTTGGGTAAACATAATATGCAGTCGATTGCAGCTGCGGTTGCGGTCGGGCGAGAATTGGGCCTGTCTGATGCTCTAATTGCTAAAGGTATTGAGTCGTTAGTTCCGGTGCCGGGAAGGATGAACTGTCTTACAGGCAAAAGAAACAGCTTAATTATCGACGATACTTATAATTCGTCACCCATAGCTGCCGTTGCCGCACTGGATACATTGTACAGTATAAAAGTTAAACATCGTATTGCAGTTTTGGGGTCAATGAACGAGCTAGGGACGTTTAGTGCGGCAGCGCATGATTTAGTTGGCAAACACTGTGATCCGAAGTGCTTAGACTTGGTGGTAACAATTGGGGAAGCTGCCAATAAAGATTTGGCGTGTGCTGCTGAACGAGCTGGCTGTAAAGTAGTTCGATTTGACAAATCATCTGACGCCGGTAAATATGTATGTTCGTATATGCATAAAACTATGGATCAAGATTCTAGTAAGGCGATCTTAGTGAAAGGATCGCAAAATGGCGTATTTGCAGAAGAGGCAGTTAAGCAGTTGATTCGTGATCGTAAAGATTCATCCAAGTTAGTACGGCAAAGTCGAGATTGGATTGAGCGCAAAGCCAAAGCCCACAGTCTGTAGTTGAGTCGTTTCTCCTGTGCTACAATAATAATTATGAAGCGATATGAACCGTTGAAGATTGAGGCTAAATGGCAGGGCATTTGGGCTCACGAAAAACCTTTTGCCGCACATGACGGTGCGAGAGAACGAAAGATGTATGTGGCAGAGATGTTCCCGTATCCATCCGGAGCTGGGTTGCATGTTGGTCATGTGCGTAATTTTACGATTGTTGATGTGTTGGCGCGATTTTATCGCCAGCAAGGATTTAATGTGCTAAGGCCGATTGGCTGGGACACTTTTGGGCTGCCAGCGGAGAACTATGCCCTGAAGATGCATATTTCGCCAAAAGCTATTACGGCAACAAATATTGCTAACTTTAAACAGCAGTACCATCGTTTAGGAATGGCGGTAGATTGGACGCGTGAGATTAATACGTCCGACCCAGCTTACTATCATTGGACGCAGTGGATCTTTACACAGTTATATAAGGCCGGTCTGGCGTATCAATCAGAAAGCTATCAGTGGTGGTGTGATACGGATAAAACAGTGTTGGCCAATGAACAGGTTGAAGGCGGTAAGTGCTGGCGCTGCGGTAACGAAGTCGAAAAACGCAAAATGAAGCAGTGGTTCTTCAAGATTACTGCATATGCGGATGAACTATTGGATGGCCTAGACGATATCGATTGGCCAGAACGAATTAAGCGTATGCAGCGCAATTGGATTGGTCGATCCAGTGGCGCACGTATCGGTTTCAAGGTTAACGATAGCAAACAAATAATTAATGTATTTACAACTCGCCCTGATACATTAGCAGGGGCGACGTTTGTTGTGCTTGCTCCGGAAAATAAGTTAGCTCAATTGATTGCTACGCCGGATCAAACTGATGCGGTACAAAAATACATTACCACGGCCCTTAAGAAGAGTGAAGTTGAGCGTCAGGAAAATAAAGAAAAGACAGGTGTATTTACGGGTAGATATACTACAAACCCGATCACTGGGGCTAGTATGCCGATCTGGGTGGCTGATTATGTACTTGGTGGATATGGCGAAGGGGCGGTCATGGCTGTGCCAGCGCATGATGAACGCGATAATGAATTTGCGAAGAAATTTAAGCTTAGTAGCGTTAAGGTAATTCAGCAGGACGCATGCGCCCAAGATACAGATTGCTACAGCGGCGAGGGTATATTGATCAATAGCGCTGACTTTAATGGTTTAACTACAGCTGATGCGCGTGAACGGATCATTGCTTGGTTGAAGGAAAAACGGATTGGCGAAGCGAAGGTTACTTACAAAATGCGCGATTGGTTAATCTCTCGCCAGCGTTATTGGGGTTGCCCGATTCCAATTATTAATTGTCCTCACTGTGGCACTGTACCGGTACCGGAGAAAGATCTGCCGGTTTTATTGCCAGAAGTAGAACAGATTGAGCCAAGTGGCGACGGTAGATCACCATTGGCTAATGAGTTAGACTGGGTTAATACTATTTGCCCACAGTGCGGCGGCAAGGCTGAGCGCGAGACTGATACAATGGATGGGTACGCTTGTTCCTCATGGTACTTGTTACGTTATTGTGATGCGCATAATGACAAACAAGCGTGGGACAAAAAGTTAACAGATTATTGGTACCCGCTAGATTATTATGTTGGCGGCGACCACGCTGTTGCACATTTGCTGTATGTTAGGTTTTGGGCAAAGTTTTTGGCTGATCGCGGTTTGATTGGAACGCGCGAGCCGATTAAGCGGTTGCTTTACAACGGATATATTAATGCGCCAGATGGGCATAAGATGAGCAAGAGTAAGGGTAATGTGATTGACCCGCTTGATGTAATCGATAGTGGTTATGGCGCCGATACGTTGCGAGTTTATGAGATGTTCATTGGACCATACAATCTTGATGCGGCTTGGAGTACGAGTTCGATCGGTGGAGTCTATCGCTTTATTAATCGTGCTTGGAATTTGGTACAGAGCTATCAAGATGATAAAAAGCAGGCTGTGCTGGATGATGCTACTAGGCAACAATTACTTAAGCTGCAGCATAGCACGGCAAAGCGTGTTACGGAAGATATTATGAATGCTCAGTTCAACACTGCGGTAGCGGCAATTATGGAATATCTGAATGGTTTAAGTAAACTGCGCAATACTGGGTTTGATTGTACATTGTGGAATGACGCTTTGACTGTATTGTGTCAGCTTCTTTCGCCGTTTGCACCACACGTTTCAAGCGAGATGCTAACTATTTTGCGCGGAGATGATGCCCGTTTAGAAAAGATGGACTGGCCGCGCTGGAATGATGATTACTTGACCAGCGATACCATTAGCATAGCCGTACAAGTTAACGGTAAATTGCGCGGTAGCGTTTCCGTCGCAGCGGGATCTAGACCAGAGGATGTTAAATCTGCTGCCTTGGCAGTTGAGAATGTAGCTAGATTTGTGGGCAACACGAAGCCGCAGCGCATTATTTATGTGCCCAACAAAATTGTAAACATTGTTTTGTAAGAATCTACTTATCGCCCGGCAAGGTTAGTTTGTCGCCAGGGTAGATTCTCCCGTCGTTTAGGTGGTTATACTCATCAATTCCTTGGACAATTTCCGAGGTTGTGTGGTTTTGAAGCTCAAGGTTTTCTTGACGCTGTTTCGTGGCAATATCCCATAGAGTGTCACCTTGTTTAACTACGTAGGCTTGTGTGCTACTAGCAGTACCGAGTTTTTCATATGGTGGGGTAGAGGCGTCTTTGTGGATGCTGACGGCGATGTAGGCGGTCGCCATTGCTGTAACAGCAGTAATACCTATAGCTAAAGCAATTCGGCTACGCCGCTCAGCAGATTCTTTTTCTTGTCGGAGTTGCCGTTCGCGTGCGTGCTGCCGGATCTGTTGATTGTGCGTAAAAGTGTCTATTGAATTTGCTATCATAATTGCATAATACCATAAACACGATAAAATGTCAACGCTAGACTGCGGGCTATTTGATTTTAGCTAGCTAAGATGTTAAAATAAGAGCAATTATAACTAATAAGGAGAATAATTTAATATGGGTAAACCAAAGAAGCAAACAAGTCCACGTCGCACCGGTAATCGTCGTAGCCATTTAATCATTAAGTTAGCACGTGCCGTTAATGCCAAGTCACCGGTAAAAGCTTATACGGTAAAGAGTGAAACAGGCAAAAAACATTAATTGTTAAGTCGCTAATTGTATAACGCAGAACATTAAAATAAAACGGGGTAAAAATGAAAATAGCAAACAACAGGCACCTAGGTAGAATTATTGCATTACAAACTCTATATGAGTACGACTTCCGTACTAGGTTGGGTGATGGTTCCGTCACGATCGATGATATTTTGGAACGTAGTCTTGATGTTCACCGTGATCGGATTGGTGATGTCGAGTTTGTGCGTAATCTGGTCCATAGTGTGAATCGTGCAGGTCATCAACTTGACGATATCATTGCGCCTGTTGCACCAGAGTGGCCTTTAAGTCAGATCGCAATTATTGATCGTGATATTTTGCGCATGGCAGTGTTTGAACTCAGCCAAGTTAGTAGTGCTACCCCGTATAAAGTAGTGATTAACGAAGCCGTTGAACTTGCCAAGGAGTTCGGTTCGGAAAGTTCATCACGTTTTGTTAACGGTGTTTTGGGCACGATTTGGCGACACATGAGCGCAGGAAGTACGAGTGAGCAAAGCGAGCAATAAAAGAAAGATATACGAACAGCATCAGCGCAAATTAGTGCGGTCTGCGAGGGCAAAGCAATCTAGCACTAAACAACGTTCTTTGGCACGCCAATTATCTCAGACTGCGACGGTTCCAAAATACCGTATAACGCATAAGCCAGATATCAGTATAACTAAGCCATTTTATCGGAGTCATCCGCGTGCCGCCATTAGTGAGATATCACGCGAAGCTACGGCTGGAGGCGTGATCTATCGCTTTGGAGCTACTGGCCTGGAAGTTTTATTGGTAGCAGATCATTTTGACCGTTGGACTATCCCCAAGGGGCATATTGAAGCTGGTGAAACTGCGCAAGAGACGGCGATTCGTGAAATTGGCGAAGAGGCCGGTGTACATAAGCTCGATCCGGTGTGCTGGCTAGGTAAGATCCATTTTCGCTATCGACGAGACAATGTGCTTGTATTGATGAGTACACAGATCTATTTGTTTAAAGCGTTGGGTGATACTAATGATATTAAGAAAGAAGATTGGATGAATGGTATTAAATGGTTTCCGTATCAAGAAGCCGTGTCAATTATTGCATATAAAGACATTGCTAAGTTAATGCGCCTAGGATATCGTCGGTTGGTGCAGAAAGGTGAGATAGATGGCTAAATCACAACGTCTGGGAAGGCAAATTGGGAAGTTTCAGGTTAAGCCATCGGACGCCCCAATTGTGCCATTAGTGGAAGGAGTTGACTTTACTCCATATCAGGAGTGGTCGTTGCAGTCACTTGGCTTTAAGTTTAATAATCCATCGCTTTTAGTTACAGCGTTGACCCACCGCAGCTATGTTAACGAGCACCGTGATTTAGTAAAAGCGCATAATGAACGGCTAGAGTTTTTGGGGGATGCGGTACTTGAGTTGGTGTCCACGACGTTTCTGTTTAAACATTTTGATTTACCGGAGGGAATATTAACTTCATGGCGGGCTTCGTTAGTGCGAACGGAGTCAATTCGTGATGCAGGGGAAGCATTAGGCTATGCTACGTTGGTGCGTATGAGTAAAGGCGAGCAGAACGGTAGTGAGCATGCGAAGCGACACATTGTCGCTAACTGCTTTGAGGCATTAATTGGTGCAGTTTATCTTGATCATGGATTAGACGAGGCTAGTAAAATTATCCATAAGTATATTACAAATAATACTGAACATATGATAAGAACTGGCATATGGCGTGACCCGAAGTCACATTTGCAAGAGATATCACAGCGTGTTGATGGAGTTATCCCGCGTTATAAATTAGTTTCCGAGAGCGGTCCTGAGCATGACAAACTATTCCGAGTCGCAGTATTTATTGGTGAAAAGCAAATGGGCGAAGGGGAAGGCGGAACAAAGCGATTGGCTCAAGAACAAGCTGCAGAACAAGCTATTGCGTTATATGAATCATCAACTAGTTTGGCTAACGATAAGTAGTAACGTAAGTATTTGCTGTAACTGCAAAAATTTAGTATAATATTATTATCCGTCATAATGTAAGTAATAAAAGGAGATGAATGCTCGTAATTCGTTTACAGCGCTTAGGTAAGACTCATTACGCGACTTATCGTATTGTTGTGCAAGATTCGCACCGGCACCCTACTAGTGGAAAGGTTGTTAGCTATCTTGGTTCATATAATCCACACACCAAGGCTATTGAACTCAACAAAGATGAGGCGCAGCGATTTTTGTCTAATGGGGCTCAGCCTACTACTCGTGTTGTAACTTTGCTTAAGCACGAAGGAGTTGCTTTGCCAGCATGGGTTAAAGGATTCAATGGTACGCATAAGAGTGCCGTTCGCAATCCAGAGAAATTGCGTAAGAATCAGACAAAAGAAGAGTCTGTCGAGGCCGAATAGGTGTATGACAGATAGCCACCCGTAAAATCTGGGTGGCTATATTTGTTTAGCAAACTAAGGAGTCTATGGTGATTGAAAAAACTTTCATTGAATATATTGTCAAAGAACTGGCTGATCATCCTGATGAAGTAGTAGTAGAGTGCTCGGAGGACGACAAAGGCAGTTTGCTTAAGTTAAGCGTATCGCCGCTTGATATTGGTCGTATTATTGGACGCAATGGTCACACAGCACAAGCTTTGCGTAACGTCTTGCGCGCACTTGGGGCAAAGAACAATAAGCACTATAATTTGAAAATTGTTGAGAATGAAACCAAGGATGAATCAACCGATGGCGTGGTTGTGGAAAAAGATGAATCTGTAACTGTGGAAAACGCTTCGGATCGTATAAAAAAGTTGCAAGAAAGTATTGCAGAATTAGACGACATTGATATATAATTAATTCAGTTCGAAGTTGTGCGCGAACTAAATGCGAGATTTATTTGTGCCTTAAATACACCCATTTTAGGGTGTATTTTGGGTATGTGATGTAAGCATGATCGTGGCAACATTAGTTGGCTTTTCTGCTATTAGCGTAGCATAGGTAGTCTAGATGTGACTTTAGAGATAAATTATTTTTTGTATAAGTCTAGTAATTGTTGCAATGTTGTACTTGAGTCGTATTTTTTGGCCAGTTCTAATGCGGCATTGTGCCAATGACGATAAGTTTTTGCGTCGTCGCGCAGCGTTTGAATCTGATGCGCGAAAGTAGTATCATCACCACGCCAAACTTGATTACCAAAAGTAGCATCATAATCTGGAATATCGCGTACGACAACTGGCAGACCGCTAGCCGCACCTTCAATGATCGCTAGTCCAAAAGTTTCTTGTATAGATGGCATAAACATCACATCTGCCGCCCGCATATATTCACGAGCGCGTTCTAGCGCGATAACTCCCGTAACTGTTAGGTTAGATGGTACGGTCTTGATCATATGCATAAGGTGTAAATAATCAGCGCCAGCTGCCTTAAATGGTATTCCGCCAACCCAAATAAACTTAATATTTGGTAGCTGTTTCGCAACTTGGACAAACGAGTCAAAACGTTTACGCGGCTGGACCTGACCGTTGCCAACTACAACAAAGTCGTCTGACCCAATATTAAGTTTACGCCGCAGCTTAAGCTTTTCTTCATTTGTAGTATGATACAACGCTGTATCAATAGTGTTATTGATGATAACAATATCAGATTTCACGCCTAACTTTATCAGGCCTTGTTTGGTGAATGGCGAAACAGCGATCACTGCATCAGCGCGATTATAGAACCACCGCAAATAACATTTGAAAATTGGTAGCCAAAATTTTGCACCTGCAATTGAACCAATTAAACTATCTGGAATAATGTGACCACTGATAATTTTCTTGCCACCTTTGTTCGACAGTAGCCGTTTTAATGAGAATATGCCGACTGTATGAATGTGCGTAACATCTGCACACATGTTCGGCGAAGCGTTTACTTCTAAATTAACCTCGGGACATTTTTCAAGCATGTGACGCATTTCCAGATAAGCCGTGTGTACGCCGTGTCCCTGCACGGTAAACTCACTTTCTGACACTAAGTTAACGCGTATTTGCTTCATTGATTTTAGTATAACACAGTTATGGTATCTATATGATTATAGTCATATCGCTCAATTAGCTCGTGATGTTATTCAATCTATGACGATATTCAGTTGTATGCTAAAATAAGTATAAGTGAATTGGAGGTATATGGACGCTATAAGAAACTTAAACGATACTTTGCGGTACATCTGGATGTCTGCAATTGGCATTAGTGTACTGGGAGTAATATTGGGTGGCGCTCTCATTTTTTGGCCGAGTTTTATCCTCACGTGTCTAATTTATGCTATTGCATTAAGTATTATCGTAATATCAATTTTGCAGTTGGCGCGTTCAATTAATTGCGCAAAGATATCTCCAATTTGGTGGATGCAAACCATACTGTCTATCGGCGGTATTAGTCTTGGCCTATATATTATCGCTAACCCTGTTTTGCTAAAAGGTATGATAGGTGTTTCTGTTGCAATTTTCATCCTTATGCAAGCGGTGTTTGAGCTTATTGCTTCTGCGTACTGCATAGACAAGGATCGCAACCATCTTATGTTATTAGGTATCACTAGTATAATAGTTGGATTCGCGGCTTTATTTATGCCGCAGCTAACAGCGTCTACTATAATTTGGCTGGCCGGCGGCTATATTCTAGTTCATAGTATATTATCAATTTACTACTTAGTTACACTGTATCATATTGTCGGATCGGCAGCGCAAACAACACGGGAGGCGAATGCCATAGAAGCCGTTGTCAAGCCAATTAAGACTAAGCGAGCAGGCAGAAAATGTTAGAACAAATTCAAGCTATTATTTTAGGCGCAATTCAAGGCATTACGGAATTTATTCCAGTATCGTCGTCGGGCCACCTTATGCTTGCGGGTAAGGCTATGGGCGATACAGCTAATTTGCATTTGCTCGTGCAAGCACTTGACTTTGGCACTGTGATTGCGCTGGTTATTTTCTTTCGTAAAAAAATCTGGCGTATTATTCGCCAAGCTTGCGTTCAGCATGATTATCGGTTACTACGTAACATTATAATTACATCTTTGCCGGTCTGTACACTTGGGCTGCTACTGCATAAATTGATAGAACATACGAGTTGCTTCACGCTGCCACTTGCCATTGCTATCGCACTTGGCCTAGTTGGTATTGTCATGATAGTAATAGAGCGTTTGCCTCATCTGTCTAGTGTTGACAACGCTACCCAGCTCTCGGCCTCGCGTGCTTTGCTAATCGGCATTGCACAGTGTTTTGCTCTCATACCGGGAGTGTCACGTTCGGGTTCGACGATTATTGCCGGCAAGTTGGTCGGGCTAGATTCGCGCAATGCGGCAGAATATTCCTTTATCGCGTCGCTTCCGGTTATGTTTGCGTTAATACTTAAATTATTTGTTACTGATCACGTCTATTTAATCAATAACTTTGCCATTATAACGTTGGGCAACGTTTTTGCATTTATTTGTGGTATGGCGACGATTAAAGTATTATTGTCGTATTTGTCAAATCATGGGTTGAAGCTGTTTGGTAAATATCGTGTTTTGTTAAGCGTAGTAATTATACTAGCGGTATTGTTTGGTCTGCTATAATGGTACTGACAGGAGGAGTGTGTGGAATATAAAATCACTAGCGTATCTCTGTGGCGTAAGCGTTTTGTAACGGCGGCTATTCTGTGCTTACCATTTATTTACTTTATTGCTGTAGACTTATTTGGGGCAAATGTGCCTTATGCAAGTGTCGTTAAGCCTTATGGTGCACCACTATCCTTTATTTTGGCCACTGTAGCTATTGTGTATCTCGGATCAAGTTTCTTCCACAGCGCAATATATGGGCTGCGCCGTCACGTATTCAATGCTGACAGCTTAATTTTTATTGGTACGATCGTGGCGTATGCTTACTCATGGACATCGTATATTGTTTACATTATTGATCAAAAGAGCTTTTTGCTAGATTATTCATTCGTATCACCTCACTTATATTTTGAAACTGTAGTATTTTTGTTCTTCTTTGTTACATTAGGAAAATTTATCGAAGCCCGTGCCATTAGTTCGAATTATACTACGGTGCGTAAATTGATTCATTTAAGACCGCGCACTGCGTGCTTGATCAACAGCGGCAATAAGACCAATGTTCCATTAACTCGTATCAGAGCTAACGATCGCGTACTCGTTATGCCGAATGAAGTTATACCAGTTGATGGCGTAATCGTACACGGGTTGACTGACGTTGATGAATCTATGATAACTGGTGAGAGCGCGCTTGTGGCCAAAAAAATCGGCGACACTGTCATTGGTGGCACTGTCAACGGAGTTAGTCAAATTGAGATCATCGTTACGTCAAATGATAAAAGTAGTACACTATCACGGATTATTCATATTATGCAAAATGCTCGCAGCTTGCGCTGTACGGCAAATAGCATCACAGATAAAATTTCTACAGTTTTAGTTATCTTTAGTTTGTCATTTGCCTTTGTCACCTTTATGGTTTGGTTTTACATATTAGGGGCCCCACTATCTGCTGCGCTAATTGCTTTCATTTCTGTTTTGATGGTTGCTTGTCCCTGTGCGTTTGGTCTTGCTGCACCAGCTGCATTAAGTGCCGGAATCAATTTTGCTGCTAAGCTAAAAATTTTGGTCAAGAATGCTTCTGTTTTACAAATGCTAGCAAAAGCCGATACAATTATATTTGATAAAACCGGCACGCTCACGACAGGAGAACCTACCGTCACGCAAATCATTGCCGTTAGTTGCGAGAAACTAAAGGCCTTATGTATTGCAGCTAGTCTAGAGCAGCAAAACAATACAGTGATTGCTAAGGCTATTGTGGCACACGCTGAAGCGAACGGACTACAGCTAAAGAAAACAACTCATTATGCTCTATTATCCAGACGTGGCATTAGCGCTCGTATCAACAACGTAACTTATTATATTGGCAATACTGAGTTTACTAAAAAATACAGTAAACATAGACTGCCCGATAATACTAAGTTGCATAATATCGGTAAACATGTGCAATATCTTTTTACTAAAAATGAGCTGCTTGCTAGTTTTATTATCTCTGATCAGCCAAAATCTAGTAGCAAGGCGGCTATTGAAGCCCTTAACGCCTTGGGGGTAGACACCTACTTATTGTCAGGAGATAATGCAGCAACTAGCCGTTCTATTGCGCATCGTGTTGGCATTAAAAATATCATGGCTAATATTACGCCAGAGGGAAAAGTTGAGGCTATTCTAAAATTACAGCAGGCTGGGCATCGCGTTGTCATGGTCGGTGATGGGACAAACGACGCACCTGCGATTGCAAGTGCTGACGTTGGTATATCAATGAGCAATGGCACAGATGTTGCTATTAGCGCAGGGGACATCGTGCTGTCATCGAACGATTTGATGAACATTTGCCATGCTATTAGTATTGCTCGCGTCACTAGAGTAAAAGTTATGCAAAATATCTTTTTTGCTACTTTCTTTAATCTTCTAGCTATGCCTATCGCTACTGGAGCATTCGCCGCCCATGGTGTTGCATTGCATACTGAAACAGCATCGTTGCTGATGGTATTATCTACTTTAGCCGTAGTTATAAATTCGTCAACTATCCGTACAATTAAGCCCGGAAAGTCGGATGTTATTACTATCCTTGCGCCTCTTGCTCTATTTACGTTAATGAGCGCAATCTACCTTATCTTATTGTTCTATTAGTATGTTGTAAAATACATCTACTTAATTGTCCTAAAAACACAAGTGTGATATTATGTAACTAGCAAAAGTTCAAACAAAAACTAAAAACAAACTTAGTTCTGTAAAGAATTTTTGCTATGTCTCCACCACACCTCTCTTCCGTAAGGGCTAGCGATACCGCTAGCCCTATTTGTTTTGAGAATGTATTCAAATTTCGTTAATCGTGCGACTTGATCGCATGGTCTTGCTGCCAGGCGCGAATTTTTGCATGGTCGCCCGACAATAGTACTTCTGGTACGGCTTGGCCATTGAAAATAGCTGGCCTAGTATACTGCGGATACTCGTAGACTGACTCGTGCGAGTAACTTTCGTGCATCGTAGCTTCATTGCCTCCACCAAGCACACCTGGCAGTAACCGGACGACTGAATCGATGATGCATAAGGCCGGTAATTCACCACCGGTTAAAATGTACCGACCAATGGAAATTTTAGTATCAATTAGATTTTCGATACGAGCATCGAAACCTTCGTAATGGCCGCAAATAATAATATAGTCTTGTTGACTTGATGCAAACTCCTCGGCACGTCTTTGGTTCCACTCGTCACGCGAAGGAGACATTAGCACAACCGTAGCCTTTGGTAAGAGTTTTTGCGCGTATTTAATAGCGTTACTCATTGGTTCAATCATTAAGAGCATACCAGCTCCACCGCCAAAGGGCTTATCGTCAACTTGCCGCCGCGGCCCAAGGCCGAATTCGCGCAAGTCAATAATAAAAAATTCCGCGATCCCATCCTTCTGCGCTTTCCACATCATGGATGAGCTAAGTAATGGGCGTATGGCCTCAGGGAATAACGTAATGATTGCAAACTTTTTCACGGCTTCATTATACCATATGGACATTGCATGCTCTGAAATAGAGTAGATTGTAAAAACGATGGCAAAAATACTTGATTTATGTGTCTAGATATAAAAAGTTACTGTTTATTGTACTGGTGGAGAATAGCACCAAAAAAGGCGATTTGGTGACCGCAAACCATACGGCTCGCGACCACAAATCGCCTTATGCTTCAACGTTACTAAATTCAGGATTTAAAGTCAAGCCTTCAGCGAAGGCTTTTACAAACGGCGTTTGATACAGCTAAGATTATCACGCTGGTGACTTTGGCTAGAAGGGTTTGGCTAGTATAATGAATTTATGGTATATAAATGTGATTTAGTTATCGTTGGCAGCGGGGCTGCGGCTCTAACAGCGGCGACTTATGCTGCGCGTGAGGGTATGAAAACGGTCGTACTTGAACGTTCGTTGATTGGTGGAACGATGGCGACAATTGATCAAATTGATAATTATCCCGGTTTTAGCAATGGTATAGATGGGATTAGTTTGGCGCAAGAGTATCAAGCGCAGGCTGAACGATTCGGTGCTAAGATTGAATTTGCCGAAGCAATAGGCTTAGATGTAGTTGGGCAATCGGTGCAAATATTGACGCGTGAGGGGGATAAATATATCGGTAAGGCTTGCTTGATCGCTACCGGCGCGCACCATCGTCGTTTGGGATTGCCATTGGAGGATGAGCTAACCGGGCGCGGTATACATTATTGTGCTACATGTGACGGAGCTTTATATAAGGGGCGAACTTTGCTTGTGATTGGTGGCGCAAATTCAGCAATTCAAGAAGCCCTATACTTAGCAGGGCTGGCTAGTCATTTGACCATAGTAGTGCGAAGCTTTGTCAAAGCAAGCTATGTTCTAAAAGAAAAATTGCAGCAATATATTGCTAATGGCAAAGTTGAGGTCTTTGAAGGTTGGACGCCAGATGCTATTTTGCAGGATGATAAAGGTAATGTAATTGGTGGTGCTTTCTATAAAACTGATGATAATACATTGCGCAAAGAGATTAAGGCGGATGGGGTTTTTGTCTTTGCTGGTTCTGAGCCAAATACAAATTTCTTGGTAAAATCTGGCATTAAGCTCGATGAAGCAGGCCATGTGGTGACAGATAACTACATGCAGACTAATTTGCCTGGTGTATTCGCCGCTGGAGACGTGCGCGCTGGATCGATTAAGCAAATCGTCACAGCATCGGCTGAAGGAGCAACGGCTGTTTTTAAGATTGGGCAATACATTAAGGGTGTTAAGTGATGCCGCGCAAACACCCCGTTAAGTTGCCACTACCAACGCCACGCTCCTGTGGCAAAAATCGTTATAGCTCGCGCAGCGAGGCCGAGTCCGTGGCGGAATCGCTGGAATTGCAGGATCTTACTAGAGAGCTGAGATTACGCGTGTATCATTGTATGCTTTGTGGTGGCTGGCATTTGACCAAGCACTGATTGACTAGATCGTTAAAGTTAACTATTATATAAACATAACCGTAAGGAGGATTATGGACCAACCTACAAAGAGCCCTGTAATTATTTATAGTACAAATTGGTGCGCTTATTGCAAGATGGCAAAGCGTTATCTGGATACTTTAAATGTTCCAGTTATAGAGAAAAATATTGAGGAAGATCCAGCTGCGCATGAAGAATTAATGCAGAAGATAGGCGGTAATTTTCGTGGCGTGCCGGTAATTGATATTGCTGGTAATATTGTATTGGGCTTTGACCGCTTGAATATCGACAAGCAGCTACAGGCTACTGGCTATATCAAAAAATAGACTAGTGCTTGCGTAAAGCATCACGGTAGATACTGACGATTTTTTCAGTTTGCCGTGCTTCGGTTAATTCAGCGGCAAGTTTCTTTGAGCAGTTGCTAAAGTTGCGGTAGCGCACAGGGTGCCCTAGTAAAGATATTATTTTGTTTGCAAAATCACTAGGATCGTTTTTTGCTACGTAACCATTTTTGTTGTTTTGGAAGCAAGCTGGCGCTAGAGGGTCGCACAATACAATTGGTAGCCCGCCATAGGCAGCTTCGGTTACAGTTAAGCCTTGTGTGTCGGTTAGCGACGGGAAGGCGTAAATTTTACTGATTGCAGTTAAGATGCCGACATCTTTCCGTTTGTAACGACCGACAAAATGGATGCGGTCCTTTACTGTGCTATGTCGTGCTAGTCGTTCGAGCTTTTCGCGATATTCCCAATCGCCACCAAAGATCAAATGCGCATTAGGCACTGCTTTGCAGACCAATTCAATGGTTGGTATTAGCATTGCTAGATTTTTTTCTTGCCCTAAACGGCCAAAGTAAACAATATTGTTGGCAGTAGCGTCTATATGGTGAAGCTGGCAGAAGGCAGCTACAGCATTGGGATCGGGCGTTGGCGGACAATTGACGCCAGTAGGTACAATGGATAGGTCGATTTTGCAGCTATTTTGTTCGGCAATATTATGTAGCTGTTGAGCTGATTTTTGGCTAACAGCAATTACCTTATCGCACGATTGATACCACAAAGCCAGCATATTACCAACTAGACGTTTCCCCCAAGATTCTTCGCGTCGGTAGTCGGCGATACTGCGCATGAAGTTTAGCTTTTCGTCGTGAGTCATATCGATACTTACGGGCATTAGGGCTGCCATTGCGGCATAGCCGATTTTAAGCATACGGTAGCTTTCGGAATATTCATACGTGTCAGTGCAGTGCTGCCCAATTAGGACGGCTCCAGTTTTGCGTGCAGCATAGCAACAAAACATTGCCATTTGCCCCGCTGTAAAAAAGTGAAGTATATCAATTTTTAGATTACGAATTTGGTCTAACAAGTGTGGTGAATAAAAGACAGACAATTGCCCCTCTTTAAAACCAGCTCCGCGGATGGTCGGGAAGTGGATTAGGTGGTCATCATTGGCGTCAACCTCTGATACATGATTGAGTAAGTTAGCGCTAGGCGCAAATACCCAAACCTCATGCCCCATTTTCTCCAGTTCACGTCTAGTAACATCTACTACTAAAACTACGCCGTTTTGGGCTGGGCGGTAAGTATCGGTAAACAAGCCAATTCGCATGATTTATAACATATTGTAGCACAATTGCCCATTTAAGTCAGCGACTGGGCGTAAGCTTTAAACGAAGCTAAATTAGGTTGCTACGAAAATATTTGGCAAGGTACTCGGCAAATTTGTGATGTGATTCGATTGTCCAGTGAAGATGATCCTTTCCCGTGACGGTAAAGTTTGTTGGGTCCAAGAAAGCAATATCGTGATCGCTAGTAAATTCGGCTAGTTTAGCGGGTAGCTTCTGCATTTTGATGAAGCTATCTTGATTAAAACATTTATTAGCGCTTAGCCCAGTGCTCACGTCAATGAAGCCGTTAGCTGCAGGTTGTGGTGCTACGATAGTTAATTTTGTGTGATAGAGCTCAGCAGCGCGTTGATAATGGACGTAGTGGCTGACAATTTCATCGGCGCTAGCTTTGTTAAAGAATCGAGTATCGTTTGTACCCAGCATGACAATTAGGTAATCGGGCCGATGGCTGTCCAATAGGGGTAAGAGCAAGGTATAGCCGTTGCGGCATGGCACACTGGGATCTTCGTCATCAAATAGAATAGTGCGGCCTAGTTGTCCCTCGCTTATAATATGATAATTATCGCCAAGTAGTTTAGCTAGATAATTTGGCCAGCGATCGTAGAACTGAAGCCTTTTTCCGGTGTCAGGGTCTTTACCCCAAGTATTGCTGTCGCCGTAGCACATGATAGTGATTGGATTATTCATTATTTAAATTATAACAGGTTGATGCGGTATAATATGAAATATGGTAAAGTCAGTAACTCGACGCGGTAAAAGAGCAAAGTTTGATCAAGTAATCTTAAATCGTCGTGCTAGTTACGATTATAGTTTGCTTGATCAATGGAAAGTTGGTCTAGTTCTAACCGGGCTTAAAACTAAAGCTGCTCGAATGGGGCGAGTTAGCCTAAAGGGCGCGTATGTCGTGCCACGTACATTGGATAGCGGCGCTCCGGAATTATTTTTAGTCAATGCTTCGTTCACTTTGCAGAATAATGTACCGCACGGGAGTGGTCAACCGGCTACGGTAGTAGATACGGCATCGGTTAAATTATTAGCGAAACGTCGAGAAATTGAGAAGATTGTTGCTGCCCGCAATACTGGCCTAACGATTGTACCGCTTAAATTACTGGTTGGTGGCCGCTACGTCAAATTGATTATTGCATTGGGTAAAGGTAAGCGAGTGTACGATAAGCGTGTGGCAATTAAGCGCCGCGATACTGAACGGAGCTTAAAGCGACAAGGAGTAATATGATTATTGCATCGTGGAACGTGAATGGGCTAAGGGCAATATTAAACAAACGAGCACTGCAGCAGTTTATTGATGCGGTGACGCCGGACGTATTATTTTTGCAAGAAATTAAGTGTAAGCCGGAGCAGGTTAAATACGATTTTGGCAATTATGTAATATTTTACAATAGTGCTGAGCGTTCGGGGTACAGCGGGACTGCAGTTTTAATTAAGCCAAAATATGGTGTTGATGACACTAGGATTATGCGGAATTTGCCTGATAAAATTGTTAATTGTTATAACGGTATGCAGGATCGGTTTGGCCATTTGAACCAAGAAGGCAGAGTAATTGGGATAGATCTAGGTAGATTTTACGCAGTTGGCGTTTACACGCCAAATGCTAAGAGTGATTTAAGCCGATTGCAATTACGCGAACAGTGTTGGGATCCGGCTTTTTTAGCGTACATTGATGATTTGCGCCAAACAAAGCCGGTTGTTTTTTGCGGCGATTTGAATGTCGCCGCTGAAGAGATTGACTTAGCGCATCCAAAACAGAATCGTGGTAAAGCTGGGTTTACTGACGAAGAACGTGTGGGTTGGCATAATTATCAAAGTAACGGCTTTATTGATAGCTTCCGTTACATTAACGGCGATATACCGGATCAATACACGTGGTGGTCGCACTGGGCTAATGCGCGCGCTAATAACGTCGGTTGGCGGATTGATTATTTCATGGTTGATCAAGTACTGAAAAACCAACTAAAAAATGCTAAGATTTATAGTTCGCAGTTAGGGTCAGATCATTGTCCAATTACCATTGAGGTAGAAAATGGATGATTATTGGCGCCGACAGTCGCAGGCGCCTTTGTTCGCTGATTTGATTTGGGATAGGCCGGAGCGGCGTGACTTAGCAAAGGATATTACCGTGGTTGGTGGTTCAAGCAGCGGGTTCAATGCCGTTGCTATGTGCTACGAGACATTACTTGACGCTAAAATGCGACAGATCCGGGTTATTTTGCCAGATAGCTTACGGGCTAAATTGCCAACAGCGATACGGGGACGTATGGATGACTTAATTTTTGCGCCGTCGAATAAGTCGGGCGGGCTAGCGAAAGCGAGCAAACATATTATCGATGCAGCATGTGATTGGTCGGGCAATACTATATTTATTGGTGATACGGGCGGCAACTCGGAGACAGCGGCTTTGATTAGCAGCGTAATCCAAGATAATGCGACAACAAAACTTACCATTGCCCGTGATGCGGTTGACCTTCTGGTCAACGAAGCCGAATTGCTTTTGGCGCAATCTAACTTAACTATAGTCATGAGTGTAAGCCAGCTACAAAAAATAGCGCGCGCCGTGTATTACCCTAGCATGGTACTGCTGTCGTTCGGAGTTAGACCTATGGCTGAATTGCTGCACAAGTTTACGGTTACCTATCGCGCAACAGTTGTACTTTTCCACGGTGACAATTTATTTGTTGCGAAGGATGGGCAAGTTATTACACAGTCATTTAACCAGCCGCTTAAGGTGTGGAACGGGCAAGTGGCAGCGTTGGCCGCAGCATGGAATAGCTGGAGCGATAATCCGATCGAAGCAGTTGCAACAAGCTGGACTGAACTTTAGACGATTATGCTAAACTAATAGGTATGGAGTACGGCATAATTTTAATCTTAGTTTTGAGTATAATCGGACTAATAGTCTACATTATTCAATCGCAAAATAAAAATAAGACGTCAGCATATCTGCAGAATGATGTACTAAATTTACAGCGTGAAATTACTAACTTATCGACAACTTTATCGAAAACATTTGATGATAAGCTCAATCGTACGCAGGACTCGATGCAGACGCAATTACGTCAAAGCGCAGCTATTATTAGTGATGTTAGCCGCCGCCTAACAAAGCTAGATGAGACTAATAAACGAGTGGTTGACGTTGCCGATGATTTGAAAATGCTGCAAAATGTCTTACAAAATCCAAAGCAGCGAGGAGTGTTTGGCGAGTTTTATCTTAATTCATTGCTAGAGAACGTGCTAGCCCCGCATCAGTGGCAGGCGCAGTATAAGTTTAAGAATGGCGAGATTGTTGATGCGGTAATATTTTTAGATAAACAGCGAATATTGCCGATTGACTCAAAATTTTCTTTAGAGAATTACAATCGTTACATCGAATCAACCGATAAGGATCAGCGAGCCATCTTGCTAAAACGTTTTCAGCAAGATTTGAAGGGGAGAATTGATGAAACGGCGAAGTACATTCGGCCAGCCGAGGGAACGATGGACTTTGCTTTCATGTTTGTGCCTAGCGAAAGTGTGTATTACGATTTGTTAAACGCCCGCAGCGGTGGCGACGATTTGATTGAATATGCTTTCCGCCAGAAGCATGTTATTATTGTTGGCCCATCAAGTTTTATGGCTTACTTAGAGACTGTGCTGCAGGGCTTGCGCAGTCTTCAAATTGAAAAACAGGCTAAAGAAATTCAAGCACGAGTTGCACTGCTTGGCAAGCATATTGCGCATTATGATGAGTATATGTCAAAGCTAGGCAAGAGTTTAGGCACAACGGTAAATCATTACAACAATGCTTATAAGGAATTTTCGAAAGTTGATCGTGACGTTGTCAACATTTCAGGCGTGTCGAGCAATGTCGATCCGATGCTATTAGATAAACCACGATTAGATGATGAGGAATAGATAACGTTATTGTATATTCTAGAAGTCAAATAAAGCCCACTTTAGTGGGCTTTATTGTGATGGTGTGAATGCATTAAGCTTTAGTTGGTTCTGCGTCCACACTCTTGCCAACAAGGTGAGCGATAGCTACACCAATGGTAATACCAATAATTGGACCAAGGATGTAGATGGCCATTGGCCATAGTACAGCCGCTACATTGCCCCAGTGGTAAGCCCCTAAAGTGATCGCAAGTGCTGGGTTAAGGATAGAAGTGGAACCAGCGATGACTAAACCGGCTAGCATGCTGATACCCATGGCTAACCCATTCGCAAGTTGTTTTTTGCCGTCGTTAAATAGGACAAAGCCAACTCCTAGACCAAATACAATACTGCCAAGAATTTCGGCCGCTAGCGCCCCGCCACGATTACCGGCAGAAATTTGCGGTTGCGTAAAGATGTGAGTGTTTGATGATACATCGATACCAACGCCAAGGTTTTTGTCTAGACCGCTACCTTCGGCAATTACTTCAACTGCAGTTTTGCCTTCAGGAATCTGCTCATGCATCTTTTCGATATACTTGTGAGCCCAATTTTCAATGCCGCCTTCTTTGTCAATATCCGCTTGCGTAGCAGCGTGACGATTGATGGCTAACTTGGCGACTTCGTTGCCTAGGTCGTAGGTCGAGCTAACAAGAAGTGAGATCGCTAGAGTAGCAATAGCTGCGCCGACAATTTGTGCGACAATGTAGGCAAAAGCTTTCGCGCCGTTGATCTTGTGGTTTACCCAAGCTGCAATAGTAATAGCTGGATTGAAATGACCGCCAGACACTTTGCCAAATATCAGTACGATGATGGCAAAAATCAGAGCAATCGCAATGCTGCCAAAATTATTGTTGGTAATTAGGCGCAAGACCGCGGCAGAAAAGACAAATGTACCTAATAGTTCCGCCAAAATAGCCGCTGGGCTAATATCAGCTAAGCTATCGGTTAGTGATTGCTTAGGCTTAGAAGTGTTCTCTTTGTGGAATTTTTTGAATAGGTTAAACTTTTTCTTTGGTGCAGCTGGCGCAGCTGGTACGGTAGCCTGAGCTTGAGTTGTTGCTTCTGCTTCGTGTTTTTCGACGTCAGCTGTTTTTGACTCTTGCTCTAGGGCTTTGTCGCTTACGTGCTTTGTAACCTTAGTGGTTGGCTTTTTTGCCGAAGCACGTTTGCTACTTTTCTTTGTAGCCATATGTGTAAGTCCCTCCTTATAATTTAAACTACGCTTACTATTTTACAGCATAATCAAATTAAAATGTACCCCCATGTGCGTGCCATGCTATAATTTAATTGTTATGGGTATTGTTTATGATAATACAGAAGAAAAAACGGATTTACAAAAACGCATACAATTGGAGCTAGAGGAGAAGCGTCAACGCGCAGCGTTACGTCAGGCTAATAAAGGGGCGACAGACGATGCTGATGACAACCGCGCAACGCGGACATCGATAATGCCGATTGTTGGTATTATCGTATTGGCTGTGCTAGTTGTGCTAGGGGCGTTGCTGGTAAGGTAATTATGGCAAAATTAGATCAGGCTGGATGGCGTTATCTGAAGATTTTTATTGTTGTAGTGTTGCTTTGCACAGTTGGTGCATTTGCCCTAACGGTTTATACGGTTAAAAGTTCTCGGATTGCAGTTAGTCATTATTATTCAGATGTTAATACGCAATACGGTGAGGTTGTTGGCGGCAAGAACGTTACTAGCATAGCTACACTGCAGCGTGTACCGTTAGTGCGGTGGCCGATTATTAGTCGGTTTACTAAGCAATATCAAAAAGTAGATAGTTTGCAGTCTGCGTATCAGCAGCTGATTCAAAATGTGCAGCATTACAATAAAGCGCGCCAGGGCTACAATTATTTAGCTTCGCAGTTAAGTCAACACGTTAGCAACGACGATATTTTGCGGGGTGATTTTGTCAACCAGCTTAATAATTTAGCTAGTGAATTAAAGCGTTTACCGGTAGAATCTAACGATGTACGAAGTAAATTGACCGATTTAAGTAATAGGACAATGTCTAGTACTAAGTTTAAGGATATCGCTGATTTAGCAGATAAAACTTTAGATAAGGCTCGCCGGTCAATTAAGACGTCGCGAGATATTATCGAGCGAGAGAAGACTGCATTTCAATCGCAATTTGAGGCGATTCGGTAGCGGTGCTAAAATATAAGTATGGATTTTACTGTAACTAGAGAATTGTTGCTCAAGCGAGCAGATGAAGAAGACCCAGCTTTGGTCTTGAAGTCTCCAGAGATTAAGCAACTTTATCAGACAATTGCGACTTTGCCAAACAATGAACGTGCTGAATTTGGTCAAAAAGTTAACCAATTAAAGCAGGAGTTGCAAACCAAGGCGCAAGCTTATGCTGCTCGTCAGGCACGAGCCGCTGTGATACCGCTTGATGTAACGGCCCCGTTCGATACAACTAAATTGGAGCAGAAGCTAGCGCATCCGGCCACTTTACCAGTAGCCAACGGAACGCTTCATCCACTTACTGAGGAGCTTAATCTGATAGTTGATATTTTTTCTAGGATGGGATTTGACTGTAATGAAGCCCGACAGATTGATGACGATTATCATATGTTCACTAGCTTAAATTTTCCACCAAATCATCCGGCACGTGATGGCTATGATACTTTTCGTACCGAAGAAGGGTATATACCCCCAGCTCATACAACCGCAATGGAAAACCGTACTTTGCGCGCAGGTTTAACAGAGCTTGAAGCTGGAGGTAAGATTGCCGAAATTCACTACGGTAGAGTTTTTCGTAATGAAGACGCAGATGTGACACACGACCATACTTTTAACCAATTTGAAGGTGTGTATGTTGCGAAAGACGCTAGCCTAGGAAAAATGTTAGGATTGTTGGCAAAATTTTTTGAAACTTATTATGGGGAAAAACTGAAGATTAAGACCCAGCCGGGTTATTTCCCTTTTACGGAACCAAGTTTAGAAGTGGCCGTCGAGAAGCCGGCTGCTCTAGGCGGCCGCGGCAAAGGCGGCGAGTGGCTAGAGATGCTAGGATGTGGCATGCTACACCCGAATGTTTTGCGCGAGGCCGGCATAGACCCAGCGGTCTACCGTGGGTTCGCCTGGGGTGGTGGCGTTGAGCGGCTAGTTATGCTGAAGTACGGCATTGAGGATTTGCGTCACTTTGAATCAGGTAAGCTAGCGTTTGTAAGGAAGTTCAAGTAGGTAATATGATTGTTTCATTGAATTGGTTAAAAGAATATGTTGATATTAAGTTATCTCCAGCTGAGGTTGCAGATAAGATAGGACGTTTGTTAGTAGAAGTTGAGTCTACGACTAAATTAGCCGAGCGTTATCGCGGGGCTGTAATAGTGCGCGTTGTTGAAGCAATTGATCATCCGAATAGTGATCATTTGCATATTTGCAAGCTTGATGATGCTGGTGTAGTTCAAGATGTGCCGCGTAATGACGATGGTACAGTACAGGTTGTTTGTGGTGCGCCTAATGTGCACAGTGGGATGCTAGCCTGCTGGTTGCCTCCACGAACTACCGTGCCTGATAGCTACGGGACGGATGATGAATTTGTTCTCAGCGCGCGCAAATTGCGGGGAGTGCTAAGCCAGGGGATGATGGCCAGCCCGAGTGAGTTGGCATTATGGGATGAAAGTGATGGCATTCTAGATTTAAGTGATGCCGCAGCCACTCCAGGCACGACTTTAATTGATTTATTAGATTTGGACGATACTCTATTCGAAGTTGAGAACAAAAGCTTGACGCATCGCCCTGATTGTTTTGGTGTGATTGGATTTGCGCGCGAAGTTGCCGCGATTCTAGGGCAGCAGGCTACAATACCTGCATGGTTTAACCAGCTAGAGGCCTCTATACCCGCAGAGAACAGAATAACGCCAACAGTGACAATTATAGATCAAGAAGCTTGCCCACATTATGAGTGCGTCGTGTTAGATCAGATTAATAGCAAAGCCGTATTGCCACTCAAGTTACGCTCGCGTTTGGAGCGCAACGGTGTGCGTAGTAGCACTGCTCTAGTGGATTTGACGAACTTGATTATGCTAGAAACTGGCCAGCCGCTGCATGCTTTTGATTATGATAAACTGTTAGCTATTTCGCCAACTGGCAAGCCAAATATTGTGGTGCGTTTGGCCAACGCTGGTGAAAAATTGACATTACTGGACGAACGTACGATTCAATTAAGCAACAAAGATATTGTTGTTTGTGTTGGCGACGCTTCACATAGCGTGCCGGTAGCTTTAGCGGGCGCGATGGGAGGCAAAGCTACGGCTGTTGATCAAACAACCAAGCGTGTTTTGCTAGAATCGGCAACGTTTAATCTATACAACTTACGCAATACGCAGTTCCGGCACGGTATTTTTAGCGAGGCAATCACGCGCTTTACCAAAGGGCAGCCGATCGCTTTGTGTCGTCCAGCACTAGCGCGAGCAGTTACTTTACTCAAACAATATGCAGGAGCGCAAGTCATTAGTGCGCCAGTTTGCGCTGGGCATAGCCAGCCAAAAGAGCGTAGGATTGAATTTGCTCTCGATAAGGTATCGAATGTACTGGGTCTATTTAAGGGAGAAAAGTATGACGCTGATCTAGTCGAGCGGACGCTAGCTAATTTACAGTATAAGGACGTTGCTGTAACGGATCAAGTTGCGGTAACCATTCCGTGGTGGCGACCGGATGTAAATATTGACGAGGACGTTATTGAAGATATTGGTCGAGTGAATGGTTATGATAATATTGCTTTAGATCTGCCGATGCGATATTGCACTGCGGCAAAGGTTGAAGAATTGCATAATATCCGTAGAGTGTTGCTGCAGCGTTTGCGCGAGCAGGGCGGAAACGAGGTGTATCGTTATTCATTCATCCCAAGGGATTTATTGGCGAAGACGCATGATCGGCCGGACTTAGCATACCGCATCACCAACGCATTGTCGCCTGAGTTACAGTATTACCGCAGAAGTCTGTTGCCTACGTTATTGGAGTCAGTACGGGATAATTATCGTGCCCATTATGACGGATTTATGCTGTTTGAGGCTGGCAAGGTTCATCATAAAGGCCAGATGGATCCAGCTGAGCTGAGTCTGCCGGCCGAGTTAACGGAAGTTAGCGCAGTTTTGTTGCAAGAAACCGATCAATGCAGTGCTTTCTATACGGCAAAGCAAATTTTAAATTACGCTTTAGGAAATATCGCAACGCAGTATGTTCGCTTTGATCAAGTTAAAGATTCAATAGACACCAGCAACGATATTTTTGAGCCACAGCGTTCAGCTGTTGTGTACTCTGGCAAACAGATCATTGCAGTAGTTGGCGAGCTAAAGCCGGATGTTTTACAGTACTTCAAGCTACCAGATCGCGTGGCAGCGTTGCGCATTTTTACGGATAAAATTAACCTAAGTCAACTGATTGCGCACTGCTACACTCCAGTTATGCGGTATCAAGGTACAAGTCGTGATATAACCTATCAGGTAAGCAATACTGTTACGTGCGATGAAATATTGAGTTACTTGAAGAATAATTTGAAGCAAATGCCGGAATCAATTGTTGTTAGTGTGCAAGTTAGCGATATTTTTGCACCAAATGATCAACAGCGTAACATTACGGTGCATATGGATTTTTATGATAAAAATAAGACAATAGATCCGAAAGAAGTCGCCAGGATAATGCAACTTATCAGTAATAATGCCGCTCAGATTGAGGCAAAAGTAATATAAGGAGGATAATGAGTACAAATGGCAAGGCCACCAAAAAAGAGCGTATTGCGACTTGGTTTGTAATTGTATTAATGACTGCAGTAACTATTATTGGTTCTGCGTCGATGATTATTAGTGCAATGATGCCTAATACGAACGTAAATAAGATTGCTAATGATAAGATGCAGGAAGCATACGATAAGGCTATTAAGGACAGCCGTGAACAGATGGAACAAATGCAAAAACAGCGCGAGGCTTCGCTCAAGGCTTTGCCAGGCTATGAGAACAAGGTCACGAAGTTTGATGGTGCTGCTATCCACGATCTTGTAGTTGAAACTTTACAAGAAGGCAACGGCGCCACTGTAGCACCTGAGGATACGATTACGGCTAATTATACCGGTTGGCTGGCTGATGGCAAGATCTTTGATAGCACGATGAGTGGAGGAGACCTGAGAGCCGTTGACTTTTCGTTACAAGGTGTTATCCCCGGTTGGACTAAGGGGCTTGCGGGTAAACGAGTAGGTGGAGTTTATTTGTTGAGCATTCCGGCGAATTTGGCTTACGGTAGCAAGGGTGCTCCCGGCATTCCAGCCAATGCACCGCTTAAGTTTATCGTGTCTATTGTCGGCGTGACCCACAAGAACGAGTAAATTAGGCAATATCGGTTTTAACGAAGCGTTCGAGTTGGCTGATGATTGTTTTGTCAGTTGTCTCGAGCGCTATTTCGCGTGTACCAAAGAACGAACCGAGCGAAGTGAAATTGTGCGATCCGGTAAGAGCTAACTTTGAGTTGTCTGGCATGGTAAAAATGATAAATTTAGCATGAATGTAGCGGTTGCGGCGATACAAATTCGGCGTGCGATTAACTAGCCAAGGCAGACCGATCATCGCTTGATTGAGACGACTATTGGCTAAATTTTTGCGATTAAAATAGAGCTTGTTAGGTTTTTGCGCGATAATCTTACCTAGCTTACCATTGGGACAGTATTGAGATACTAGCATGATTGAACTAGCCATTTTTGCTAATTCTGCTGCGCGGTTGTAAATAATTGAGTGATTGACGCGCCCACCGTCAATTAGTAACGTGCCGTAGTTGAGTTTAACGCGACTGTTATAACGCAACTTGGGCTGATTGTCGATTTGTTCGATCGAGTGCTGCTCCTTAACTAAGCGGTTGGCTAGCTTAGTGTCGGTGACTTTTAGCATGAAGTCGGCACGGCGTAGGGCTTCGCGTTCAAGATTAACTCCGCCAAAGGTGAATACGGTATCGTCAATAACACACCATTTGGAGTGAGTTCTCCCTACACACAAGGGGACATTATATGAACCCAACCAATAAAAAGTTACGCCAGCGCGTTTAAGTCGTTTGCGCAATTGATCGGCGCGACGCATCGCCATACCGGTAACAACTTGTCGGCGCGTTTTGCTTTGCTGTACGGCATACATAAAGGTAACGAAGTCGGCCATAATGTGAACGTCTAGCCCGCGTTTAGCTGCGGCAATAACTGCTTGAATTAAGGGTTCAGTGGACTCATCAGCAAAGATGCTCAAAGTAGTGAGATAAACTCTAGCTTTGGCGTGGTTGACTAAGTCAATGGCGTTGCTGAGATATTGTTTGGGTAACACCAATAAAGGCGTCTTATTTGACATGCCAATATTATAGCAAAAAACGGTTTGCCTAGAAAAATTTATTGTGCTATTATAGTCATAAGTTAAATGGGGAGGGCATGTGGATATACCAGCAGTATTTTCTACCAGTAGCAGCGCAGGGCAAGGTATTAGCCCGACTGACGGTGACAATGTAACATTAAAGCCAAGTAATGACGGTACGGCTGATTTTGGTTTAGATCCTTTGGCAGGATTCGGTTTGGGTACTCAACCGGATGATGCGGAGGCTAAGCATGAAGAGCTTGTAACTAACGATACGATTCGCACTAGCGATCGTTCAAAAGTTGGTAACTTTAATGTAATTGAGCCAGAGCCTGAGCCAGAACCGGCAGCGGCGCCAGTGCAAGTCGCAAAGTCCGTAGTGAAAGATTTAGCATCAGATGGCGTTGCCAAAGAAGATGATGCGTACAATATTAGCGATCCAGTTAAGCTTGATTTTATTAAGACTTACACGAGTGAATATGATGCTACCGTAGCCCGCGCTCTTGCTGCCGTGCAAGCTGTTTTGAAAGCAATTGACGAAACGGTAAAAAATCATAACGATGACATTGCTATTCCAGAGTCGGCTAATGAGTTCATTGATCAAGCGCCAGCCGGCGGCCGCGTACCTAAATTTGATGATGCGCAAAGTATTGTGCGATCTATTATGGATCATGCTAATACGGCAAAGTCTCAATCGGAAGAGGCGGCGCGTGAAGCGGCTAAGATTTATGATGATATCCAACGTTTCAAAAAGAACACCGAACAAGAAGTCATTGCCATTAAATCGCGCGATGAGTTTGGCAGAACTGCTAAAGGTTTGGTACAATAGCTACTGTAACAAAGGAGATTTATGGATTGGAATGAAGTATTTGATGCGGGCGATGTCGATAATGGCATTATCAATGTAGTAAACGAGATCCCTAAGGGTAGCAACAACAAGATTGAATGGGATCGCAAGCATAAAGTTATGACGTTAGATCGAGTTGAGCCAAAAGTATTTGCTAAACCCACTAACTATGGCTTTATACCTCAGACGCTGGATGAAGATGGCGATGAACTAGACGCTTTAATTCTTACAGACGATCCGCTGCCAACAGGCGTACTGATTAAAGCACGCGTATTGGGCGTTCTAAGGTTTGTCGATGGCGGCGAAGTTGATGATAAAGTAATTGTTGTTCCGGCAGATGATCGTGAGACTGGCGATAAATACCAGACGATTGACGATGTCCCAGCGCAATTGAAAAAGCAGATTGAATTTCATTTTGCTCATTATAAAGACCTTAAGAAGCCTGGCAGTACTGAGGTAAAAGGCATCGAAGGATTAGATAGCGCAAAGACAATCATTAAAGAAGCTATTCAGCGTTGGTCTAACCGCTAAGACGCAAGTGTTTACAAAAAGCCCCAACAGTTGGGGCTTTTGCTATTTAGCGATAGTTAAGAGTTATTGCTTCGGTAAGCTTTGCCTAACTGGCTGCGTAATTTACGCCGAGCATTAGAGGTGACGATTTTATTAAGCCAGTCAATATGGGGAATGACGTTTTTGCGTGTAATTACTTCGACGATATCGCCAGACTTGAGTGGTGTATCAAATTTGACAAGTCGACCATTGACCATAAACCCAGCGGCTTTTGCTGCGACGTCAGAGTGAACTTGGTAGGCAAAATCTAGAGGTAATGCACCAGCTGGTAAATCAAAGATATCTCCCCGTGGTGAATAAACGAAGATGCGATCAGAGAAGAGATCAACTTTAAGCGCGTCAAAGTCAACCTTTTTGCCGGCTCTTAATTTTGCAGCTGCGACTTGGAGCTCATGAATCCAGCTTAGATTACTTGGTAACGGCGCCAATCCACCTGTCCGGTAGGTATCGCTGAGTTTTTGTTCGTTGTAGTGGAAGGATGCAGCCAAGCCACGTTCAGCATATTCATGCATTTGCTTGGTGCGGATTTGAAACTCAACAATTTGCCCTTCGGGGGTCGTTACCGTAGTGTGTAGTGACTGGTAGCCGTTGTGCTTTGGCCGTGCGATGTAGTCTTTGATTCGTCCAGTCATAGGTACATACATCTGATGCAATAGCCCGAGAACGAGATAGCATGAAGATACGTCATTTGTAATAATACGTAGCGCTATTAGATCGTAAATGTCGTCAATGTTGGCATGTTTGGTTAGCTTTTTGTGTAATGAATAGACTGACTTGACTCTACCGCCTATTGTGCAGGGAATCTTCTCCGCAGCTAGTTTAGCTTTAACCTCGGCCATAATTTGATCAATTGTATGCTGGCTTGTGTTAATGCGATAGTTAATGACAGCTTTAAGCTTTTGGTAACGTTTAGGAGCAAGAAATTTGAAGCTAAGGTCTTCGATCTCAACACGGACACGCCCCATGTTTAGTCGATCAGCTAGAGGGCCAAATACTTCTAGACTTTCGCGCGCTTTTTTGAGTTGTTTTTCGCGCGTTTGGTACTGTAGCGTGCGCAAGTTGTGTAAGCGATCGGCAAGCTTAATGATAATCACGCGAACATCTGCTCCGATTGCTACCAACAATTTGGTCAAGTTATCTTTAGTTCTGGGGAGATAAGTAGTAATGTCGTCGCGCCCGCTTCGCACTTGGCTTACCTTGGTTACACCGTCGACTAGCAAAGCAACGCTATCGCCAAATTTAGTAGCAATCTCAGACAGATCGGTGCTAGTATCTTCGACGACATCGTGTAATAGACCAGCAACAACGGAATCGCGATCCATATTCCATTCGCAAAGGATTGTTGCTACGGCAATTGGGTGTATGATGTAAGGCTCTCCGGTTAAACGTTTTTGATTAGCGTGGCGTTTGGATGCAAAATCAAGCGCTTCGACGATTATCTGGTAGTCGGCGTCAAGGGAAAATTTTTTTCGTGCAAATTTTAAAAATTTTTCCGCCTGTTTCATGTTTAAATTATAACATAAAGCACTCGATTCGTCGGTGCGGTCCTTGAGTAATAATAGAGACGGATGGGGTAATTTACAAAGGTTATCCGTTAGTGCTATACTAAGTTCATTAATAAGTAGGGGTGGGAATGAAAATATTGCGAGGCATTGTACTAAGTAGTCTGATTGCTCTTAGCTTAATTACCGTGGTTAAGGCTAATAGTAGCAATAGCATCAGCCCAGCCTCAGGTAGACTATCTGGTGGCGAAAAGATTACGATTAGTCATGAACGTTTTTTTGGTGAGAAGCGTCGAACCCTAGGGCAGGTGGTTGACTATAGCGAAGGAAAGGCTCATGCTGCTGCTGTTTTGGATGATGGCAAGATAGCGGCGTGGGGTGATGATGATGCTAGTATCGATCCGCATAGCGCTCGTTTAATTACTTTACCGAGTAGAGCAGTAAAAGTGGAGG
Organism: uncultured Candidatus Saccharibacteria bacterium; assembly: GCA_947253995.1. Classification (GTDB taxonomy): domain Bacteria; phylum Patescibacteriota; class Saccharimonadia; order Saccharimonadales; family Saccharimonadaceae; genus Nanoperiomorbus. The sequence continues at coordinate 34,421 of CAMYBM010000002.1, forward strand.
CTCGAGGCAATTCCACCGTTGCTTTAACTGAGCAGGGGGGAGCATATTATTGGGGCGATGGGCGAGTAGAGCCAAAGCCATTTGCTTTGCCAGCGGGTTATCGTGCTTACAGCGTTAAATTAATCGGCGACGACAATGCTATGACGGCAATTTTCTTGCTTTGTGCCGATAATGAAGATTGTGCCAATGGAGCGAGTTTAGTGGCTGAGGCTGCACTGTCAGATATAACTACAGTGTCGGTGATTGCGCCCACTAGTTTTAATGACCGCGTGCGAGAAATTTCTACTACTATAACGCCACCTTATTACATCGCTGCGATCACTTCAGACACGGCTTATGTCTGGCAAGTGGGGAAGACTCCGCGACAGCTTGGTTCAAGGTTTAATGTAGCGCCGCAGAGTGGCGGGTTAGATCATATAGCTTCTGGTTGGATTAGTCAGTCCGAAGCTTTGCCTGAGCAAATGTTCCTTATTGCAAATGATACGGCTTTGCATGCCTATAATGGCAATGGAGTATATTTGAGTTTGCCACCGCTACCGGCTGCTTCGCCCATCCAACAATTGGCGAACGATGGCCGCGCTGGGCATTTTGTTCTGACGCAGGACGGTGATGTTTTTATGTGGTATTCGGGGCGAGCCGATACGACGCAGGCGGCTTGGACGATGCTACCTTCGCCACAGCGAGATAAAATTGTTAAGTTGATACCATTTGATCGATTAAATGAATATCAGGCTGGGTCGATCATGGGCATGAGTGCCACGGGTAGACTATATACCTTGCACACTAGTCTTCGGCCTAGTATGTCGCCGCTGGTTGACATTACGCCGGACTTAACAATTGGAACAGGCGAAATGATGCGTTTGATTAAATACATCCAATTTGGTGGAATTAAATTAGATAGTAGCAAGTTTACGTATAAGTCGGACAATGAAATAGAACTGACTGTGCCGAAAGGTTTACACCCGGGGACAGTGTCGGTGGAATTTGAAGATTTAAATGGACAGACATGGCCGATCGGTGAGTATACATACAATACCCCGCCTCCAATTGGGGGCAATACCTTAGGTGACGACAGTGCTGGTAGCACGAGTCAAAAGAAATCACTTAAGCCGTTTACGCCGCATAGTTTATTGAGTACTGATAGCTTAAAGCAGACTAAAACGTTGTTGCGGAAGCCAGCTGATAGTATAAGCGTGCTGCGTAGTGCAGCTAAACCGTTAACACTACGTTCTTATGGCGGATCATCGCGTAGTCATTATGCTGCGCCAAATACGGGAGTTATGCTATGAGTTGAATTTTACCGGCTAGATTGTTAAACTATAAGCATAATATAATTGGAGGAACTCTATGAAAAAAATTGCAATTAATGGGTTTGGTCGAATTGGACGCAACGCTTTTAAGATTGCTCTAAAACGGGATGACGTTGAAATTGTAGCGATTAACGACTTAGTTGACACTAAAGCGTTGGCGCATTTATTGAAGTACGATTCCACTTACGGGACATTTCCAGAAGAAGTTGGCTATGATGACTCTAATATCATTGTAAACGGGCATAAATATCGTGTTTGCGCAGAGTCTGATCCGGCAAAATTGCCATGGCGAGAATTAGGCGTTGATGTTGTAGTAGAGTGTACGGGTCGTTTTGTTGATCCGGCGAAGGCACGCGCTCATATTGAGGCTGGAGCAAAGCGCGTTGTACTGAGCGCACCGGCTAAGGGCCAGGGTGCAACTACGATAGTTCTTGGTGTCAACGATTCTGATATTGCTAACGCTGGTGAGATTGTAAGCAATGCATCTTGTACGACAAACTGTATCGCTCCGGTTATGTCCGTACTTGAGAATAACTTTGGCGTTGAAAAGGCAATGATGACAACGGTTCATTCGTATACAGCTGACCAGCGTTTGGTTGATGCGCCGCATCGTGATGAACGTCGCATGCGTAGCGCTGCGCAAAACATTGTTCCAACTACTACTGGCGCTTCGATTGCTGCTACTAAGACAATACCAAGTCTAAAGGACAAGTTCGGTGGGCTTAGCTTGCGCGTACCAACGCCAGTTGCTTCGATTGCAGACATCACAGCTTTGGTTAAGCGTAACGTAACTAAAGATGAGATTAACACAGTATTCCGTAATGCCGCCAATGAAGATTATTACCGTGGTATTTTGGACGCAACTGATGAAAAGTTAGTCAGTAGTGATTTTATCGGGAACCCATGCTCATCGATCGTTGACCTAAGTCTAACTGATGTAGTTGCTGGCAATCTTATTAAGGTTGTTGCTTGGTACGATAACGAGTGGGGTTATTCAAATCGCTTGGTTGAATTAACTGTAGATGTAGCGAAGGGTATCAAGGATTAGGATGATTTATTTGGGGGCAGATCACCAGGGGTTTTATCTTAAGAATAAAATTGCGCAATATTTGCAAGATATGGGCTGCCAAGTTGCAGATTTTTCAAAGCAAGAGCTTGACCCCAATGATGATTTTCCCGAATTTGCTAAAAAAGCAGCAGCCAAATTGGTTGACGAGGTTGATGATATCGATAAAGCAATCTTGATTTGCGGCGGTGGCCAAGGTATGGCGATGGCGGCAAATCGAATTAAGGGCGTGCGCGCCATCGTTGCAACGTCAATTGCTGACGCGCGGTATGGGCGCAATGACAACGATGCTAATTGTTTGTGTCTACCAGCGCGTGTTCTAGACGCTGAGTACAACGAAGACTTGTGGAAGGGTATCATCGATGCCTTTTTGAGCACGCCGTTCGCTGGCGCCGAGCGTTACATTAGACGCAATCGTGAGCTAGACGAAATATGAAGAAGCAGATTATCCCGACTATTACCACTGATGATCCAGCTGAATTCCAGCGACAATTTAGTGAGTATCTTAAATTTGCGCCAGCTATCCATGTTGATATTAGCGACGGGAAATTTGCTCCTAATCGTACGGTGAATCTCAATCAAGTTTATTGGCGTGAGTTCCAGCCGTTTGATGCCAGGGTTGTATTACATTTGATGGTAAGCAATCCCTTGGACTGGTTGTACCAGATAAAGTCGTTGCAACCAAATTTAGTGATTGTACATATTGAGACCATTTCTAGTATCGCAATTTTACGAGAGCTAACGAGGCAGCTGCGTATGTTTGGTGTCGATTTAGGGTTGGCAATTTTACCAGAAACTAGAATTTCTGATGTTGGGCAAGCGTTATCAATTGTTGATGATGTGTTAATTTTTGCGGGTCGTTTAGGTTACCAAGGGGGCGTAGCCGATCTTGGTCAACTTGATAAGGTGACTGAGATTCGTAAGTTTGCGCCCAAAGCAATTATTGAATGGGACGGTGGCGCAAATGTTGATAATATTGCACAGATTGCGGCGTCAGGAGTAAGTTACATTAATGTTGGCAGTGCCATCAGTAGCAGTACTTCAGCTGCAGATGCCTATCGGGAACTAGACGAAGCAATGAAAGCGGTGGAATGTGCTAACAGATAAAGAAGTTTCTACCCTTGAGGATTGCGCGCGTCGTTTACGCTGCCGAGTGGTTAAGATGCTTAATTGTGCTGGTTCTGGCCATCTCGCAGGGGCGCTTGATCTAGCTGACATTATGGCGTGCTTATATTTTAAATTGATGCACTATGATTTTGCGCAGCCGAATGACCCAATGCGTGATTTATTCGTTTTATCGGCAGGACATGTTTGCCCAGTCTTATATGCCGTGTTAGCTGAGGCTGGGGCAATTGAGGCATCTGAGTTGACAACTTTGCGTCGACTTGGCTCAAGGTTGCAAGGTCACCCTGAGCGTGGTCTATTGCCATGGGTTGAAACTACATCTGGCCCATTAGGATCGGGGCTTTCGCAGGCAGCCGGCATGGCCTATAGCATTAAGTGGTTAGACCAGACAGAGCGAAAGGTTTATTGCATAACGGGTGACGGAGAACTTGATGAGGGTAATATTTGGGAAGCAGCTATGTTTGCGGCAAAATATCAGCTGAATAATCTAATAGTTTTTGTTGATCGCAATTCGATTCAGCTGTCGGGTGACACTGAAGATATCATGCCGCTTGAGCCGTTGGCAGATAAGTGGCGGAGCTTTGGCTGGCTGGTTCGTGTGATTGATGGCCACAATATTGCAGAAATTTGTCGCACTGTGCAAGGTTTGCCGGTAGATAATTGTCAGCCAGTAGTCATTATCGCGCATACAGTAGCAGGCAAGGGCGTGTCATTTATTGAAGGTGATTATCGTTGGCACGGTAAAGTGCTAAATGATATTGACACCAAGCGAGCATTAAAGGAGTTAAGCCGTGCGGAATAATTTAGGCCGAGATTTTTTGCAAGGTAATATAACGCGCCGGTCGGTCCGTCAGAGTTTGGGCCGAGCATTGGCCGATTTAGCGGATCAGCATCAAGAGATAGTAGCGCTGTCGGCTGATTTGGCTGCGTCTGTAGGACTGGGTGAGTTCGCTAAACGCCACGGTCATCGTTTTGTGGAGGCTGGTATTGCTGAGCAGAATTTGATAACGGTAGCTAGCGGATTGGCACACGAAGGTAAACAGGTTTATGTTGCAGCATATGCTGCGTTTAGCCCAGGGCGAAACTGGGAGCAGATTAGAACGACGATTTGCCTAAATGATCAGCCAGTAAGAATTATTGGTAGTCACACGGGATTAAATGTTGGTCCAGATGGGGCAACTCACCAGATGTTGGAAGATATTGCTTTGATGCGGGTATTGCCAAATATGACAGTTATTGCACCGTCTGACTCTACTGAGGCGGTGAAGATGTTAGCTGCAATTTATAATTATCCGCACCCAGTGTACATACGGTTACCGCGCGAGGATCAGATTAATCTTTGGAGCGAGCAATATAATTTTAAAATTGGAAAAGCTTATGTTGTACGTTCAGACGACGAAGCGTCAATTACTGTACTATCTACTGGCACTATGACCAGCACTGCGCTGCTTGTAGCGCAATGTCTAGCTAGCGAAGGTGTTGGCGTATCGGTTGTGCACGTTCCTACGATTAAGCCATTAGATCAAGAGACGATTTTACGCGAAGTTGGTAAAAATTCAGTGGCGGTAACATTAGAGGAACACCAAGTTGCCGGCGGATTTGGTTCGGCGATAGCTGAGCTTTTATTAGAGTCAAACGTTGTACCGCGAATATTTAAACGCATTGGTATATACGACCAGTTTGGCCAGTCCGGAACAAGTCAAGATCTTCTTGCACAATATCAGCTTGATGTTAGCGGAGTAGTTAAGCAAATTGCTGCATTGTTAACCTAGTTGGTGTTATAATAAACGTGAGTAATATAGGGAGGGCATAATGAATATCACAGAAATTCGGCAGCGCACCCATGCGGCACGTGATTTAATGTCGCGTGCGCGACTAGAGCATTTTGCAGTTGGTGCATTTAATGTTGACGATCAAGCTACTTTGCGTGCTATTTGCGAGGTTGCTCGTAAACGGCAATCGCCAGTCTTAGTTGAAGCCAGTCATGGTGAAGTTGAAGCGATTGGTTGTCGTAATTTGCGCGATATGGTAAATAATTATCGTAGTGAATATGGCATTGAAATTTATCTTAATTTAGACCATGCGCCGACAGTTGCGGCTTGCCGGGAAGCAATCGATTGTGGGTTCGAGTTTATTCATATTGATGTATCTCAAGCCGATCATAATGCGAGTGACAAAACTATCATTGCTGCTACTAGGGAGGTAGTGTCTTACGCCCGATATACAGGTGCTTTAGTAGAATCAGAACCGCATTATTTTGGCGGATCGTCAAACTTCCACACAGAAGCCATTAATTATGATGAGATTAAGCGCACTTTTTCTACGCCTGAATCAGCAGCTGAGTTTGTTGAACTAACTGGTATAGATACATTTGCTGCTGCTATTGGCAATTTACACGGAAAGTATCCTGTACCAAAAATTCTTGATATCGAATTACTGTCGCGAATACGAGCAGCAATCGATTGCAATATATCTTTACACGGTGGGTCTGGTACACCATTGCATTTCTTCCGAGAAGCTGCCGTAGTCGGTGCTGGCAAAATTAATATTAATAGCGACATGCGTTACGCCTATCGCAAGGCACTAGAACGCGTACTTAAAGATAACCCTGAGCAATATGCGGTAGTTAAATTAATGCCAAGTATACGCGAAGCAGTAGCAAAAGTAGTTGATGAGAAAATCGGTGCGTTCGGCTCTAGTGGAAAGGCACGCTATTAATGCAAAATGCCCTGAGTTTTCTTTGTATTGGTTCGATTACGTCAGACGTATATTTGACCAACGTCGATAAGCTAGCGCCGGTTTGCAAGAATCCTGACGAATGTTTTTACAATGTTAGATTGGGCGATAAAATTTATGTTAATCATCTTGAGCAGCACGTTGGTGGTGGAGCGGCCAATGCAGCGGTGACTTTTGCTCGCGGTGCGCAACATGTTACCTTCATGGGTAAGATTGGCTATGATGCTGCAGGTAGCGCTGCAGTCAAAACGTTTCGGGATGAAGGTATAGACTATGCTGCGCTTAGCTACACGAGCGATCATAGTACAGATTATTCAACTCTATTGCTTGCGCCTAATGGAGAGCGGACGATTCTTACCTACCGTGGTTGCGGCATGTCGTTGACAGCGGATGATTTTGTTTTCGCCAAGCTTAATCGTAAGATTGACTGGATTTATTTGACGTCTTTAGTGGGCAAGTTCGATATTTATCGGCAAGTTATGCAATTTGCTCAAGAGCAAGGGTGTAAGATTGCGTTTAATCCTGGCGGCAAGGAATTAGACCAACCAGAAAAGCTAAAAGCATTACTCAACAATGTTGAAATTTTATCTGTCAACAAGCAAGAAGCTAAGGCGCTAGTTGATGGCGATGACTTAAAGACCCTAGCATATAATTTGCACGCTTTTTGTCCAACGGTTTTAGTTACGGATGGCGTTAATGGTTCGGTTGTCGTGACAGAACAACGCGCGATTCGTGCCGGTCTTTATAATGGCCAAGAAGTTTTGTCTGACCGCACGGGCGCCGGCGATGCCTTTTGTTCAGGTTTTACCTTGCGTTATGCATTGGGAGACGATTTGGAATCAGCTATTACATTCGCGGCAGCTAATTCAGCTAGTGTTATTGGGCAAATTGGCGCCCAGCCGGGTATTCTACGCGGTTTACCGCAGTTAACGCCGGTTGATACAAAAGAATTGTAGTAGCTAGCCGCGCACGATCTAACTGCGGTATAATGTAGCTATTGAATAGTGCAAAATTTCATCTTAAGGCGCCTTATCAACCGATGGGCGACCAGCCACAAGCGATTGATCGCTTGATTCGTGGGCTTAATGGTCATCAGAAGTATCAAGTACTGCTTGGAGCTACAGGCACGGGTAAAACTTTTACGATGGCTAACGTAATTAATAGCGTTAATCGACCAACAATTGTGTTAGCGCACAACAAGACTCTTGCGGCTCAGCTGTTTGGTGAGTTTAAACGTTTCTTCCCCGACAATGCCGTGCACTATTTTGTATCTTATTTTGATTATTACCAACCGGAAGCATA
>CAMYBM010000003.1 GCA_947253995.1 uncultured Candidatus Saccharibacteria bacterium
GCGGGAATAGTGTTCGCCGTAGAAGTAACGCCTTCTACTATAGGTACAAGCGGTGGAGTTGGAACACTGTTTATTGATGCTTGAGATTCTGCTGAACTCGTCTGATTAGTAGGTGCTTCTGAGGACGGCTCGGGCTGAACTTGAGACTGTATGATATTTGCGCTAGTAGACGCAGCCTGCGCTACTGGCTGCTGCATTGGCTGTGAAACCGGCTGCTCTACTGATCCAGCTGGGTAATCGGCTGAATAAGTCGGTGTAGCGTAGTCGTTAGTTTGCGTTGGCAAGACAGTTGGCTGAGACTGTTGTGGCGCAGTGTGGTCTACCACTAAATCAGTAACGGGCATCTTATTGGCTAAATTATTACGATAAACCGGTTGGTTGTTAGTGTAATACGGTGCGGTATCTTCCACTGGCGGAGTAACATAAGTCGGTACTGATACTGGGTTGTTAGGTAGGCTCGGGGCGGGGCGGTTCGCTACTATATTTGGTGCGGTTGCGGCTAGAGGATTGTAAGCAGACTGTCCTGATAGTGGTAGCTGCTGGCCATAAGTCTGGTTGACAATGTTAGCTCGCTGCGCTTGCTGAGCATTTAGCTGTGCTTGCTCGGCTGCTCGTTTTGATTCGCGTGCTTGCTCGGTTGACGGCTGGCTCGGTTGATCACCTAAGACATCGTGCACTGTTCGCACAATGTCCTCTATCCCAACCTGCGACTTTACTAAATAACGATCGGCACCAAGCGAATCACCTCGTTCGCGCTGCCGTTCCGAACTAAGTGCAGTTAGCATGATAACCCTGATATTTTTCGTAGCTTCATTTCCTCGCAATAAATCGAGCATTTCAAAACCGCTGATACGAGGCATCATTACATCAGATATAATGAGATCTGGCTTTTCGCTGATAGCTAGCGCCAAAGCGCGTTCGCCATCTTCGGCCGATACTACAGTGTAACCCTCAGCTAGTAGTCTAACCCCGTAAATTTCACGCAAGCTATTATCGTCTTCTACTAGCAAAATTTTTGTCATTCTTTGCCCTTACCCTTCATTTAGCTACTGCTTATTATAACCGATATGGTTAATAGATTCAAGCTCAGCAAGGTATCTCTGAAGCTTACAACTGCCAGCTAACTAAGATGTACTATTATGTTGCAGCTGTTTTGCTTTAATTTCGCGTGCTTTTTGGATAGCTTGGCTGCGCGTAAGGTTGTCTAGCTCCAACCATACAGTAGTGCCGTGTCCGAAGACGCTATCTACACCAATAACTCCGCCCATACCTTCTACTAGACGTTTTACTAAGTACAAACCTAGCCCAGTACCACCAATTTCACGTGTCTGGCTATTATCTACACGATAAAACTTTTGAAAAAGGTGAGGAATGTCTTCGCTTGGTATTCCAATACCGGTATCGCTAATTTCAATTCTAACACGGCTGCCCTTAATTGCCGATTTGATTTTAATCCCACCAGCCTTAGTGTATTTGAGGGCATTTTCAATTAGATTGCAAAGCACCTCATTCAGTTGGTCTAAATCGGCAAAGACAATTGGCATGGGCGAAAGATTACGAGCCATTTTGCTACTGTCAACATCGCCATCTTTAGTTACTTCTAAATATAGTCCTTTGCTCCTAGCTGCGTCAGTAAAATCTTCGCTAATACGTTGAATGAGTGCATTGACATCAAGCAGAGTTGGGTCACCATGCATGCGACGGTCGTCGACTTTAGTAACATCAAGCAAGTCCTGGAATAGCTTACCTAAGCGCCGCACTGAATCATGTGCCTTTTCGGCATAGGAGCGCGCTCGCGCATCAATCGTTGAAGTCTCAGGGTTAAGAATCATACCAAGGTACCCCTCGATAATAGCTACCGGAGTACGCATTTCATGGCTGGCAGTTGATATAAAATCAGTTTGAGCATTCTGCTCGGCTTGCTCTTTGGAGATGTCTCGAAACACGACTACGACGCCGCTGCAAGCCGCGCTGCTAGATGATGATTCGATAATTGGATTGACTTTAATATCAATTGGCACGCGTAGCTTTGATTTGGTTAATAAATTTATGTTGTCGTTAGCAACAAATTGGGCGCTTCGCAGAGCCTGAGCAATAGGGTTTTCGGATTCTTCAATATTATGACTCTCGCTATTGACGAAAGTAAAAATTGACCGGTAGCTTAATTGAGTAGCATCAGATGCCGCCCATCCAGTCAAAGCAGCTGCCGCCGGATTAAATAATTCAATTAAACCATCACGGTTAATAAAAACAATGCCGTCAGAGATGCTATTGATTACAATTTGCGACTTAATACGAATATCGGCCGAATCATCATCGGCCCCATTTGCATTTACTTTTGTCTTTAAGTTAAACAAATCCACCCTTTGAATAATAATACTATGGTGGCCTCGCGGGGAATCGAACCCCGGTTGTTGGGATGAGAACCCAATGTCCTAGCCGCTAGACGACGAGGCCACACGTTAATAGTTTACCATATAATAGCTACTTACGTAAAGTTGCTCTAACGTTGAAGTAAGTAATTTAGCAACTGGCTAAAGCACGATTTTATTATGATTGTGCATAACAGACAAATTGTTGACGTCAAAGGGAACATCTGTTGAACTAACTTTATTGCTATCTGCTGGGTTCAGTGGCAGCCAAACGGTAAATGTCGTACCATCATCATTACCCGACTCTGCGCTAATATAGCCATGATGACACTTAACAATAGCGCGGGTAATGTACAAGCCTAGGCCTGACCCACTAACCGTGCCATTGGTGTAGTGGCTACGGTAAAACTTGTCAAAAATATTTTGCAAAAGTTCGCTGGGGATGCCTACGCCGTGATCTTTGACGGCAATTGCCAAGAATCCATCACTGACTTTTGCAGCAATCGTTACTTTACCGCCAGGATAGCTATATTTAATTGCATTATCTACGAGATTTGTAATAACCTCACCAATAGCACTGGGATCAACAAAGATACTTGGCAAGTTAGCTTCTACTGACCAATCTAATTTAATGTGGCCGGTAGAAGCGCGGAGTCCAAGATCATCTTGGACTGATTGTATAATGTCGATCAAATTTGTCTGGCGCGGCGAAATACGTAGGCCTTGGTGGTCGTAGCGGCTAGCATTAAGAATATTTGTGATATAAGTAGAGAGACGCTGTGTTGAAACATCAATTAAACTCAGTAATTTACGTTGGTTCGTTGCATGTGGACTAACCTCATCGTGCAAAAGATCGATATAGCCACGCAAAGTTGCAATTGGGCCACGTAATTCATGCGCCGCTAAAGCTAACGTATCCATGGTGGCATCGTTATTTGAATACCACGCAGTGCGATCAACTGCCAAAATTATAGTATTACAACTATTTGCAGCATTTCGTTGATAGCTTACGACAACATCATAGAATCGCCGTTCCGCATCTTTGTCTAAGGCTGTATTTTGAATATGCGGCCAAACACGATAATCTGACAGTTTATTCATCTTTGCATTATTGAGCCACTTTTCTAAGTCAACTGATGCCTCCGAAAAATCAAGCTGCACTGAATCATACCCGTTAAAAGTGGCTATAGGCGCCAAATGATTAGCGTATACTATCTTAAAATCATTGTTTAATACAATCACGCCAACCGGCAAAGCAGCAAAGATCGCCTGAACCATATCCATATTATCTCTTGCTTTATTATGCTGAGTAACTGGACGTGGCGCTGAGGTGTTGCATAGGAGTAACGTAGCCGAACGTAACGCCGGAGAAGCTGAATTAGTGATATTGTTAAACTCACTGTTGCTAATATTATAGTTACGACTCAACAAAATATGCGCCATGATAAATGCACGGCTAGTGCTATTTATCAGATAGAAACTGACACTCATTTCAAGTGCAACTACTAAGACGCAGGCAATAATAATAGCCAGATTTAACGAGTAGCCTGAGATCAATAAAAATGCAAAGCCAACAAAAAAGGAAATACTCAGTTGGCTAACGCTAACGAAAACTATACGAGCAATGCACTGGCTACGAATAATCTTGGGTAGTTTAATGTCTTTCTGCACTAGCAATATAGTATCATGCTTTTGCTTATTGCGCGAGAGGCGCTTCTTGAACGGCAGCCTTCAGACGTTCAATGGTTTCAGCTTTGCCCAACAAACGCATTGTTTCCGGTAAGCCTGGACTAAACGGCGCCCAGGTTAACGCATAACGAATGATGCCGAACAATATAACCGGTTTTTGGTTTAGATCTACTAATAGCTGGTTTAAGCAGGCTTGAATGGCCGCTTCAGAAGTAAAATCGACGGAGCGCAGCGCTTCAGCTGTAGCTTGTAAGTAGCGAGACAACACACTCGTGTCAACTTTACTCAATTTCTTGTTAGACAAAATCAACGACCAGTCAGGTGTTGGCCGGCCAAAGAAATATTCCGATAGAGCCGGCAAATCTGACAATGTCTTTAATCGATCTTGAACAACAGCAAGCACGGCACGCCGTTGCTCCGATGAAGCAGCAAGTCCATTCTCGCCCCAAAATGACTTAGCTCGGTCATAAAGATCATCCAAGGCTAGACGCTTAATCCATTGGGCATTCATCCAGAGTAAACGCTTTTCATCAAAACGCGCGCCTGAACGTTGGACGTGGTCAAAGCTAAACTTCTCAATTAACTCCGGTAGCGTAAAGATTTCCTGCTCAGAACCATCATTCCAGCCCAAACAAGCTAGAAAGTTGAGCATGGCTTCAGCAATATATCCTTCGTCGCGATACTCTGTAACTGACTTAGCTCCATCACGTTTACCAAGCTTCTTCTTGCCATCCGGCGCCAAAATATGTGGCATGTGCGCAAAAATTGGGGGTGTAATATTAAGCGCTTCATAGAGAGCAAGATACTTTGGCATTGAACTAATGTACTCTTGCCCACGGATAACATGGGTTATATGCATTAGATAGTCGTCAACAATGTGGGCAAAGTTGTAAGTCGGCAAACCATCGGATTTCATAATCACAAAATCGTCAACCGCGCTAGCACCGGCCGAAAGATCACCCATAATAGCATCGTGCCAGTGATATGCCTTCGCCTCTGCAACTTTAAAGCGCAACGCTTCGTGGCCAGTCCATTTTGGCTCGACTATAGGGCGATGCTCTCGATACAAGAAAAGCTGATGCTGATCACGTGCTTGTTGCTTTAGTTGATCAATCTCTTCGCTTGACCGAGGATCAACATAGGCTAAGCCTCGATCAACTAGCTTTTGCGCCCATTCGTGATAATAGTTACGACGATCGGTCTGATGGTATGGACCAAATTCACCAATTTCTTGGCCTTTGCCATCTGGGCCTTCGTCCCAAGTTAGACCTAGCCAATGTAAAACATCAATAATCAATGCTTCAGCGCCGTCAACAAATCGGCTCTGATCAGTGTCTTCGATCCGCAAAATAAATTTGCCCTTAGACTGACGTGCAATAAAGTAGGGGTATAGTGCCGAGCGGACGTTCCCTACATGGATATATCCTGTCGGACTAGGCGCAAATCGTGTACGCGGAATTTTGCTGTTATTACTATTCATACTATAATTATATACTATTAAACTACTTAATAGTACAGACTTAGACTTGACGCTAAGGCGTAAATTGGTTAAACTAACATCTATATGATTGGGGAGAGGAATAGGTGAACTGGAAAATTATTTACAAGTCGTTAAAAAGTCGCGACATGCTAGCGCGCGTTGGTGCCGTATTAGGCTTAATTGTTGTTTATCGCTTTTTAGCGCATGTGCCAGTACCAATTGCAGAACCGGCAACACTTAAAGACGTTATTGGCCATGCTATTTCATCAAACTCCTTTGGCGGTTTCTTGAATTTACTGACGGGCGGAGCGTTGGCGAGTTTTTCAATTATGCTAGTCGGATTAAGTCCATACATTACAGCATCAGTTTTTACTCAGATGCTAACCAAAGCCATTCCAAGTGTGGAAGAGATTAATAAAGATGGTGAATCAGGTCGACGGCGAATTAATCAATGGACTCGTATATTGTCGCTCCCGTTAGCGATCCTACAGTCAATTGCCTATATCTTTATTCTGCGGCAGAGCATTGCTCCGCAGAGTAATGTCCTTCAAGATATGCAGCTTGGTCAATGGGCGATTGCAGTCGTAGCGATGGCAGCTAGTTCGATGCTTATTATGTGGTTGGGTGAAATTATCACAGAAAAGGGTCTAGGTGGCGGTATTACTTTACTAATCGTAGTTGGTATTATCTCACAGATGCCGCAAACCTGTTTGTCGCTTTGGCAAGCTATGACTACCGTTAAAGGCGATCCGTTCCACGTCTTTAATTGGTTTACCATCAGCGGACTAAACAATACTGCAACTTGGATGACAATGGGAGTAGTCCTAGCAATCATTGTTATCCTGTATTTCCTAGTTAAAATTAACGAAGGCCAACGCGTTCTAACTATTAACTATGCCCGTCGGGTACATGGTAACAGTCAATATGGCGGCGTTACTTCAATTCTGCCAATCAAACTAATCACGGCTGGTGTTATACCGGTGATTTTTGCGGTTGCTTTTTTGGCTCTTCCGGCATTTCTCGGACAACTAATGGTTGCAGGGAACTTTCATCCCGAAATTGGCCGCAACCTTATTCTTTGGTTCCAGCGCAACAATAGCTCGGTCTTAGATGGTTGGGCGCAACTCATTTATCCTGTAACTTACTTCATCTTGGTAGTTATATTTACTTACTTCTACACATCAATTGTACTTAATACGCGCGAGTTAGCCGAAAGCTTACAAAATCAAGGCGGCTTTATTGACGGCGTACGTCCCGGTAAGCGTACCGAACGCTACCTTCGCCAAGTAATAAACCGTTTAACCTTATTTGGATCAATTGCTTTAGGCATAATATCAGTACTACCGTTCCTCGGCGAACATATTATGATTAATGCCGGCATGGGGGCAGCAGCCTCAACTCTATCGCTTGGTGGTACGGGGTTACTTATTATTGTTACCGGCGCACTTGAATGTCTACGCCAAATTAATTCGCGTGCGCTAATGGTAACTTACGATGAGTATCGCTAAAACGCGTCGACTTGCTATAACGCTGTTAGCTATCTGTGGTATTTTGCTGATAGCGGCTGGCGTTGGTGTTGGTGTTAAAATCTATCTTAGTAACAATACTGACGATTGGCAAAATCGTGTACAGGAAGACGGGATTGACACGTCCCAAGTTACGCCCGAAATGCAGCGCCAACACTCCGTAAGTGATAAAGAGCCGCGCTACTTATCTATCCCAAAGCTTGGCTTAAGCCACATTCGCGTTTTTGCCGTCGGCCTAACGTCTCCAAACCACGCCGGTGAACAGCAAATTGATGCACCCCGCAATATTCATGATGTCGGCTGGTTTAATTGTACGATCAATGATATCAATCATACTTGTGGGCAAGCGGCGTACCCTGACCAACGTAACACCCAGGTTGCAACCGTAATTGACGGACATAGCTGTAATCGTCGAGGTTGCGTGTTTGATCGCTTGAGCGACTTAGCCGCAAACGACAAAATTATCCTTGAGCTGGGAAATGGTAACACCATTGAGTACAACGTTGTTCAACAGGAAAATATCAGTTTGGCGGAGTTCAATAGCGATAAACTTTTGCAGCCCATCACTCCGGGCAAAGCTGGGCTAAATCTCATAACCTGTGCCGGTCGGTGGGTAACACATGATACTCGTGGACGGCGCAGCATGGACCAACGCATCATTGTTTACGCCGCATCAGCCACTAACAATAAACAGCTATAAAGTTATTTGCAATTATTACATTGATGGTGTATAATTACCTATTGTAGTTACTATGGCTGTTAACAAGGAAGTAATTAAAATGATTGGTACCGTGGTGGAAGCCCTGCCTGGTACTAAATTTAGGGTTGAACTAGAAAACGGCCATACTATTATCGCTATTATCTCGGGTAAAATGCGACGGCATTACATCCGTTTGGTAAAGGGCGATAAGGTTGAAGTTGAGATGACCCCATACGATCTCACGCGGGGAAGAATCAGCTTTCGACTACGTGAGGATAAAATTTAAATGCGCCGCAGGGAAGCGGCCAGAAAGGACATAGCCTAGATGAAAGTCTCAGCTAGCGTTAAGAAGCGCAGCCCAGATGACAAGCTAGTGCGCCGCAAAGGCCGGCTACGTGTCATCAATAAGAATAAGCCACGTAACAAGCAGAGGCAAGGCTAAGGTAGTATATGGCACGATTTGCTAACATAGAGGTTCCCGCAGACAAACAAATTCAAGTTGCGTTAACCTACATTTATGGTATTGGTCCAAAGCTAGCACGCGACATCGTTGCTGCAGCCGGAGTCAAACCAGAAACTCGCACCAAGGATTTGAAGCCCGAAGAAGAGCGTAAGCTCCGTGAGATCATTGATGCAGATTATACCGTAGAAGGCGACTTACGTCGCATTATTGCTGGTAACATCAAGCGACTCAAGGACATAAACTCTTACCGTGGGCTTCGACATAAAGCTAATTTGCCTGTACGCGGTCAACGCACCCGTACAAATGCCCGCACCAAGCGCGGTAAGCGCATTGCTGTTGGTGGCAGCCAGCCAAAGGCGGCAAGTAAGACCTAAACCCTTAAGGTCGAGAAAGGTAACTAAGGAAAGGAATCTATGGCAGACAAGAAATCTGTTGCAGCCTCAAAGAAGACGACCGCTAAGGGTAAAAAGCGCGTCAAGCGCAGCGTACCACTCGGTCAAGTGCATATTCAGGCTACATTCAATAATACAATCATTACATTCGCTGATAATCATGGAAACGCTCTTAGCGCAAGCTCAGCTGGTGCTTGTGGTTTTCGCGGTAGCAAAAAAGGTACTGCCTTTGCCGCCCAAATCGCAACCGAAAAGGCTGCTGAAATTGCCAAAACTCAGTATGGCCTAACTAAAGTTGACGTTTTTGTCAAAGGTGTTGGTCTCGGCCGTGATGCTGCGGTTCGTGCAGTTAGCGCTGCTGAATTACAAATTGAGAGCATCAACGATGTCACGAGCGTACCGCACGGTGGTGTACGTCCTAAACGTGAAAGGAGAGCATAATGGCACGAGATCATTCGCCAATTGTTAAACAAAGTCGCCGCGAAGGTTACGCTTTGCATCGCAAAGCAGTTAAAGTTATGGCACACAAGAACGGTATTCCTGGCCAACACTCTGGCTCACGTCAAAGCAAACCATCACTTTACGCGACACAATTACGTGAAAAGCAGAAGGTTCGCCGTATTTACGGTGTGCTTGAGAAGCAATTCCGCAAGCTGATGAATCACGCAGTTAAGTCAGACACTCTGACTGGTACTAAGCTACTTGAGCTACTTGAACGTCGGCTTGACAATGCTGTTTATCGAGCTGGTTTCGCTATTTCACGCCGCCAAGCACGTCAGTTAGTAACTCATGGTCATTTTCTATTAAACGGCCGGCGCGTCGACATCCCTTCGATCCGCTTAAAGGCTGGCGACACTATTGTTGTTCGCCCGCACTCTAAAAACAGCACATTCTTCAAGAGCCTAGCAGAATTAAATCGTGACGCTCAGTCTCAGACTGCCGGTTGGCTAAAATCGGATGTTAAAAATATGACTATCACAGTTACAGGCCTCCCAACTCGCGAGGATGCTGAACAGGGTATCAATGAGCAGCTAATCGTTGAGTTTTACTCACGTTAATTAAGGAGGAGATAGATGAGCAATACAATCTTAAAGCCAGCCATAACTGACATCAACGAACTATCACCAGTTAGTTCAACGCTCACAATCGAACCACTAGCTAGTGGTTACGGTCAGACCCTTGGCAACTCACTTCGTCGAGTTTTACTATCATCAATTGAAGGCACGGCAATTACCGCTTTTAAAATTGATGGCGTAGGGCATGAATTTACTACTATTCCTGGAGTCAAAGAGGACGTTGTCGAGATCATGCTAAATCTCAAAAGCGTCGTACTAAAGAGTCATAGCGATGAGCCAGTAGAATTTACAGTAACTAAGCGTGGTGGCACTCTAACCGCCGCTGATTTAGCCGGTAGCGCAGATTTTGACGTCATCGACGATTCGCAAGTAATCGCAACAATTGATGACCCGAATTGCGAAATTACTTTAACTATTGTCGTTGAACAAGGGCGAGGCTATCAAACAATTGAGGAATCAAGCGTACGCCGCTTACACTCAGATATGATCGCACTTGATGCGCCATTCTCTCCGGTACGTCGCGTTCGCTACAACGTCGAGAAGACGCGTGTTGGTGACAACGTCGACCTTGATAAGCTAATTCTTACTGTCGACACTGACGGTTCAATTACACCAAACGATGCCTTTGAACAGGCAGCTGCAATATTGGTTAACCAATATAAAGCACTAGCTGGGCAAACCGTCGTTGCCGAAGACAACACTGAGGACACTACGGTTGATGATGCTACCTCTGGTTTGTTAAGTATGTCAGTCGAAGAGCTAGGGATGAGCGCGCGCACTACCAACGCCCTAATTAGTAATGAGATCCACACCGTTAGCGATTTGGTGTCATTAAGCGACGAGGAACTAGACGATCTTAAAGGTTTCGGCGCTAAGGCCAAAGAAGAAGTTAAAGCCCGCGTGGCAGAATTGGAGTTTTAATAATGCATAGGCATGGATACAAAGGGCGCAAGTTTGGCCGCGAGCGTGACCAGCGCCGCGCGTTACGACGCGGACTAGTCATCTCTTTGGTTGAACACAGTGCTATTACTACTACTGTCGAAAAGGCTAAGGATATTCGTCCGCTAGCTGAAAAGTTAATCACTAAAGCACGCAAAGGCGATCTAGCCCGTCGGCGCGCCATCATTGCGGCAACTAACCAAGCTACAGCCAACAAATTAGTTGATGTTATTGCGCCGCAGCTCAAGCGCGACAGTGGCTATTTGCGCATTGTCAAACTCAACCAAAACCGCGTTGGGGACAACGCTAGCTTAGCTCGCATTGAGTTTGTCGATGAAATCAAGCCGATCGAGAAGGCAGCGCCAAAGACTGTTGAGAAGAAGGAGACTAAATAATGTTAGCTAAGACCTATCAAAAAAAGGCTGGCGAAGTCGAGCACCGTTGGGTATTGATCGATGCCGCTAATCTGCCGGTTGGCCGCGTAGCGACTTTCGTTGCCAATCGTCTCACCGGTAAATACAGCCCAAGCTATACCACTCACATGGATGATGGCGACAATGTAGTTGTTGTTAATGCTGACCAAATGATTTACAACGGCGACCGTAACAGCAAGAAATACTATCGTCACAGTGAATATCCAGGAGCTCTCAAGGAGACTAAAGCAAAAGATGTTTCTCTTGGCGAAATGCTCAAGTACGCCGTTGCTGGCATGTTACCAAAGAATAAATTACGCGCTGATCGTATTGCTCGCCTACGCGTTTACGCTGGGGCAGAGCATGCTAATGCCGCGCAAAAACCATTGAAACTGGAGGTTAAATAATGGCTACTGGTACCTATTTTTACGGACTTGGTCGTCGCAAGAGTTCTAGTGTGTCGGCCCGCCTATACAAAGGTAAAGGCGCGATTACTATTAACGGTAAACCTGCTAAGGAGTATCTTGCCGGTAATGCTAGTTTACTAGCAGAAATTACCGATCCTCTAGCACTTGTCAGCAAGCAGAACGAGTTTGATGTCACTTTGCTAGCTAAGGGCGGTGGCACGTCAGGTCAAGTTGATGCTGCCAAATTGGCAATTGCCAAAGCTCTAGCGTCTATTAATGATGATCTTCGTGGGGCGCTGTCAAAGGCTGGACTACTACGCCGTGATAGCCGTGAGGTTGAGCGCAAGAAGTACGGTCTGCGTGGAGCTCGCCGCCGCGAACAATTCTCGAAGCGTTAACGCATTCGATTTATGCAAAAACGTCCAAGTATTGCTTGGGCGTTTTTGTGTTGGCTAAGGATCGTCCTCCCTAACTGCTGTGCTATAATTATCTATATGAAAGATATTATTTTAACTGGGGACAGACCTACTGGACGGCTCCATTTAGGTCATTATGTCGGCTCACTGCGCGAACGCGTCAGATTGCAAAATACAAACAAATACGACCCATTCATCATGGTCGCTGATATGCAAGCGCTAACCGATAATGCTAAAACACCCGAAAAGGTGCGCGACAATGTATTGCAAGTTGTTCTCGACTATCTTGCTGTAGGGATCGATCCGGCACGGACAACGATTTTTATCCAGTCACAAGTTCCTGCACTAGCCGAACTTACCATGTACTACATGAATCTAGTTAGCATCAATCGCCTTGAGCGCAATCCCACAGTTAAGACTGAGATTAAGCAGAAGAATTTTGGCGAAGGTGTGCCTACCGGATTTGTGGTTTACCCAATATCACAAGCTGCTGATATTACCGCATTTAAAGCTAAATACGTACCGGTTGGCGTTGACCAACTGCCAATGATTGAACAAACACGCGAGATAGTTCGCTCGTTCAACCAAACTTACAATGTCGAAGCGCTAGTTGAACCGGAAGCTATGCTTGCCAACAATGCTCTAGCTCAGAGATTACCAGGTATTGATGGTGCTGCCAAAATGAGCAAAAGCTTAGGGAATGGCATTTACTTAGCCGACGATCCAACCACCTTAAGGCAAAAAGTCAATTCAATGTACACCGATCCCAACCATATCCACGTTAACGATCCAGGGAAAATCGAAGGCAACGTTGTGTTCACCTACCTTGACGTTTTCGCTACAGACAAAGCCAAGGTAGCTGAACTAAAGGCGCACTACCAACGCGGCGGGCTAGGCGATATGGCAGTCAAAGACTATCTCTTCAACGTCTTAAATGACTTGCTTACGCCAATCCGATCCCGTCGCGCTGAACTCGCGCGCAACCCAAGTGCTATTTACGAAATGCTGCATCAAGGGTCGGCCAAAGCTGCTTGCATCGCTGACCAAACACTCAGCGAAGTTAAAGATGCTATCGGCATTAATTATTACGGAGACTAAGTGTGCGGTTAGACACTTACCTTGCTAAGGCGTATCCTACGCTGTCACGCTCAACTATCCAACGCTTAATTCAAGCAGGGAAGGTTACGGTTAACAATGCAATAATTAGCAAGCCCGCATACACCGTGTCTCAAGACCAAACTATATCCTTAGAGCAGCCAAAGCCCGCGGATTTTTCAGCTACCATCCGCGACTTCCGCCAATATATTTTATACGAGAACAAGCATGTCATCGTCGTCAACAAACCGGCAGGATTGCTGACCCACGCGAAAGGCACTCTTTGCAACGAATTTACGCTTGCCGATTTCGCCAAAGCCAACTTTAATCCGGCAGAACTAGATCCAACCAACAATCGTTTGGGCATTGTTCATCGACTAGACCGTGATACTAGCGGTGTAATTATTTTGGCGCGTGACTTAGCAACCATGCACTATTTACAGGCACAATTTAGCCAACGCAAAACCAAAAAAACTTATCTTGCGCTGGTGAGCCGCGCCCCAAAGCAACCCGCTGCTACGATTAATCTACCTCTTGCACGCAACCCCAAAAAGCCAGCCAGCTTTATGGTGACAGCTCACGGCAAACCTGCAATAACCGACTACCGTACACTAGAAAAATTTGCCAATGGCATGGCACTGCTTGAACTTAAACCGCATACTGGCCGCACGCATCAATTACGCGTTCATTTAAATTATATTAACGCACCTATTGTTGGCGACAGACTGTACAATGCAACTTCAACGGCAAAGCGGATGTACTTGCATGCTCAAACTCTAGAGATCACCATCCCAACCGACAACGGCAATACGCGCATGACATTTCAAGCACCATTACCATCTGACTTCGAGGCGGCTATCCAGCATGTTCGCTAAACTAATTCTTCACGAAAACTGTCGATCCGAGCTCGAAAATTACCTCGCACGGCCTTTTCACGCTTTAATCCTCACCGGCGTCATTGGAGTTGGCCTGCATAGTATCGCCGTAGCGAGCGCCCACAAAATCGCTAACGCCAATCAAATCGATTTACAGCCAACAATACATAAGGGGCAAAAAACTGCCATTATTAGTGCCGATGACATTTCCTATTTGATCAAAATCATCTATGATAAACGTAGCGCACCGCTCGCCGTCATTATCGACGATATTGATCAAGCGGCTAGCGGCGTCTCGGAACGTTTGCTCAAATTGATCGAAGAGCCTGTTACTAATGTGTATTATATTTTTACTACGCATCATCTCGCTAAGTTGCCACCAACGATACTATCTCGCAGTGCTAGTATTG
Source organism: uncultured Candidatus Saccharibacteria bacterium (assembly GCA_947253995.1). Classification (GTDB taxonomy): domain Bacteria; phylum Patescibacteriota; class Saccharimonadia; order Saccharimonadales; family Saccharimonadaceae; genus Nanoperiomorbus. Next base: position 14,254 of record CAMYBM010000003.1, read on the forward strand.
AAGTTCAAGCACCACCCGTTAAAGCTTGCGCGCAACTGATGAATGATCTAAAAATAGCGCCTCAGATCCAAGCACAAATTAAGTTCTTAGCACCGAACTTGCCGGCTGAGATTTGTCGCTTGGCAACTAATTCAGCTCACTTCGCCGACCAAGTTAAATTTGTCAAATTAGCCAAGCAGTTTCTCGCAACTACCGATATAGCCGCTCGCATTAAATTAACTACCGGCCTCAAAACACGCGTTGAAGCTGACAAATTTTGCACCGTACTAATGCGCTTACTAATTTACGTTTGCCGCGCGCACACTAATCCGCAATATTTTAAAAACCAGGTTGCAACGATCAATTCCACCGTTAATAACCTCAATCAAAATGCCAATGTTCGTCTGGCGCTGCTTAATCTATGTCTACAATTTAGCTAGCCCTTACGGCGCAGTGATGCTATAATAGATTAAATATGTTGGCTCTATTAACACTAATTATAATTACATTAGTTCTAGTATTATTGCCGGATAACAAGGTAGCAGCAAATAACATACCCGCTAAGATTGAGGAACAACTCGATAAACTCTGGGCAATATCGCTCGGGGCGATTCGTGACAAAAAATATCTCCGCGCCGAGAAAGCTCTACTCACTATCTTGCGAGTCGATGACCGCAACGCCAAAGCCTACAACCGCTTGGGTATTCTTTACGCCAAGCAGGGGCAATATGCCGATGCAATTGAATGTCTTGAGATTACCCAAAGTCTTAAACCGAATCCATCGGCTCTACATAACGTCGGCTTAATCTACTACGAGGTTGGCGAATACCAGAAGGCGGCACAAGCTTTTGAGCAAGCTTTGCGCAAAGAATCCGATGTTGCATCGCGCCACATCGCCTATGCTAAAGTACTCGAAAAGCTCGGTAATGATAAACTCATGCTCGAAGAACTCAAAACTGCAGTGAATCTTGAACGCAATCCGCAATCGTTGTCATTATTGGCCGATGCACTCGAACGTACCGGAGATAAAGCTCAAGCTGACAAAGCCCGCCTCCTGGCTGACCGCATGCGCAAACGTGGCAATCGTACTAGGATTAAACAGCCACGTAGAGTTGTAGTTTAGCCTCTTGCAAAGGTTTGGTGGCTCTGGTATCATAATTTCAGTGCCAATTTAGCTCAGTTGGTTAGAGCAGCTGTTTTGTAAACAGCAGGTCCTCGGTTCGAATCCGAGAATTGGCTCCACATTTCAATATTTGCTGGGGTAGTGAAGCGGTTAAACACGGCAGACTGTAAATCTGCTCCCTATGGGTTCGGGGGTTCAAATCCCTCCCCCAGCACCAGATATTTTGCCCCCGTTTGGGGGCTTTTTATTTAGCAAACGTAGCTTAGTGTTTATGTTGACAATCCATTTTAGGTCTGCTATACTCTAAAAAGTAGTGATTAGCTACTTTTATGCCGCCTTAGCTCAGTGGTAGAGCACTTCCATGGTAAGGAAGGGGTCTCGAGTTCAAATCTCGAAGGCGGCTCCATACCTAAAAATCTTTAGCTTTGTGAATTAGAGCCGCGGCATACGCTGCGGCTCTTTCGTTTGGCGAATTAGATCATTTTATGTATCAAGATTAGCGCTAGCGTGTTATAATAAAATATATGGATAGTAACGGATACGGCGTAGGTATCGACATTGGCACCGGTTCAGTTAAAGTTGTAGTTGGCGTATGGCCAAAGGATACAGAGTCTAGCAGCATTATACTGCCAAATATTATTGGGGTAGGCGTACAGCCTAGCTTAGGCATGCGCAAAGGTGTAATTGTTGACATCGATAAAGTTTATCGCACACTCGACAAAGCACTTGGCGATGCCGAACGCATGAGTGGCTTGACTATCGACCATGCAATGTACTCAATTAACGGTACAAAAATCACCGGGATGTCGTCACGCGGTGTAGTTGCAGTCAATGGTCCTGGGCAAAAAATTAGCCGAGACGAGGTTGAGCGTGCTATTAAAGCTGCGCAGATCGTCAAGCTTGCACCAAACCAAGTTATACTTAGCACACAGCCGCGTACCTATAAAGTCGACAATCAAGATGGCATTCGTGACCCCGTGGACATGACTGGAGTCAGACTCGAAGTCGATGCTTACGTCACTACAGCAATTGAACCTCAGATTCGTAATATTGACGAAGTTGCGCAACTTTCCAAAGTTGATCGCGATAATAGTTGCGTTCCGTCCGGCGTAGCTGCTTCGGACATTGCACTCACCGATCAGCAACGCGAAAATGGCGCCGCCGTGCTTGATATCGGCCACTCTACAACCACATTGGTCATCTACGACGAAGGCGATATTGTTGACATAAAAGTCATCCCGATCGGTTCAAATAATATTACCTGTGATTTGGCCGTTGGCCTACAAACAGACTTCGCTATTGCCGAACAGGTAAAGATTCGACACGCAGTCGCCGCGCCAGAGCTGCGCCGTGGCAATGAGACTGTTCTAACAGTTAAAGCCGAACAGCCTGACGGCCATATCCACACGTTTAGCTTTAAGCCAGATCTAGTCGACAGCATCGTTGCTGCGCGTTTACTTGAACTTTTCGAACAAGTAAATAAAGAGCTAAAGCGAGCGCATTACCAGGCAGCTCTACCTGGCGGTATCGTCCTAACTGGGGGCGGGGCTAAATTACGCGGTATTACCGATTTAGCACGAGCAGCACTCAAGATCAACACTCACGTGTTTACACCACGTAACTATCAGATGGTGTCAAAAATTGCCGCTGATCCAAGCTTCTCGGCAGCTATCAGATTAATGGAGCGCGACCTAGATGCACAAATACACGATAAGCAGCAACAACCGTCTCGGCACGGCGGACTGAAGCGGCTACTGAAGCTATTCCACTTTGAGTAGCTCCAGTACATAAGCGATATTGCGACTAGTGATAAAGCTTGTTATAATGTATATTATATGAGATTAAACTATTTTAGGAGGGTTTATGCCAGAGGTTAAGCCAACAGATATCCAGGCACCGGCTGTTATCAAAGTCGTAGGAGTTGGTGGCGCTGGCGGCGCGGCAATCAATCGGATGCGCGACGCCGGTATTGAAGGTGTCAGTTTTATTGCAATTAATACCGACGCACAGGCACTCCATGCATCTAAGGCAGATGTCAAAGTCCACATCGGGCGTGACACAACGCATGGGCTTGGTGCAGGTGCAGACCCATCAGTCGGTGAGGCTGCGGCGCGTGAGAGCAAAGACGAGATCAAAGAGGCGCTTGACGGCGCTAATATGGCATTCATTACTTTTGGTGCCGGCGGTGGAACGGGAACTGGCGCCGCTCCTGTAGTAGCGGAAATTGCCCGCGACATGGGTATCTTAACCGTCGGTGTCGCTACGCGACCATTTACTTTTGAGGGGCAAAAACGCCGCCAAAATGCTGAACTAGGTATCAACAATATCTCCAAAGTAGTAGACACTTTAATCACTATCCCGAACGACCGCTTACTTCAGACCATTGATCGGCGCACGCCGTTGCTCGAAACCTTCAAAATTGCCGATGACGTTCTACGCCAAGGCGTACAAGGTATTTCTGAGCTTATTACTCAAAGCGGCCTAATCAATCTTGACTTTTCTGACATTCGCACAATCATGAGTAACGCCGGTAGCGCACTCATGGGTATAGGGCGAGCTAGCGGTGACGACCGCGCCGTCAAGGCAGCACACCAGGCTATTGAATCGCCACTCATCGAAGTCAGCATTGATGGCGCACGCGGAGTACTCCTCAACGTCACTGGTGGCTACGATATGTCAATGGCAGAGGTGCAAGAAGCCGCCGACATCATCACGGCAGCTGTTGCTCCAGATGCCAACATTATCTTTGGTGCAAACCTCAAACCAGAGATGGAAGATGAGATCGTTATCACAGTCGTAGCAACAGGATTTGACGCTAGCTATTTCAACGGCAAGAAGAATGGCAGCTCAGAGGAGGAAACTACTCCTAAAGCGGATGAAAAGTCTCAGCCAGCTCAGCCAATCGATCTTGGTTCAATCAATCTCGATGACGATATCAACAACAAATCCGTCACGCCAGACGATTTTACTGCCGAAAATGGCAATGAAGCATCTTGGACATGGGCCGACCACCACACCAGTGAAACCGAAACGGTTGATCATGCCGAGTCTGACGAGAACTCCGATAAAGCATCAGCCGAGCCTCAAGCCGAGAGCAAGCCTGCCGATAGCGTAGCAAGCGAAGACAATAACCTACTAGCTCCACACGGGAGCGACGACGATGATGATGACAGCGACGACGACGATTCATTATTCGATGCGCCATCGTTCTTGCGGCGTAAATTTAAGTTCGGACACAAAAAATAGCCATGCAATGTCCAAAGTGCAAATTTAACGACAGCAAAGTGCTAGAGTCACGCGATGCCAACAATTCCGTGCGCCGTCGGCGTGAATGCCTTCGTTGCGGGGCTCGTTATACCACTTATGAGCGGATCGAACATCCTAATCTTGCCGTTATCAAAAGCGATGGGCGCAAGGTATTGTTTGATCGACAAAAACTCTACACAGCCATCCAGCGTTCCGTTGGCAAAACACTCGATACTGAAACAGAGGTCGAAGAGATCGTTTCAAATGTCGAAAATCAGCTCTACAGCATGGGTGAGACCGAGTATGCTTCATCTGTAATCGGCGACCTCGTTATGGAAGATCTTGCGCATCGCAACGAAGTAGCCTATGTTCGGTTTGCATCAGTTTATAAAAAATTCAATAGCGCGGACGAGTTTGCAAAAACACTAAGCGATCTACGCGAGCGCCTATCGCGCGAAAAGGCAAAATAATGCGTTTGGCATTGGTATATCGTGAACATTCCGAATACGCTCGTTGGGTCGAAACATTTGTTAATGACTATCGAAAGCGCACCGGCAACGAGATTGAGTTAATTGACCCCGATAGCATTCGTGGGGAGGGTTTCTGTCGCGCGTACGACGTCATGTCTTACCCGACTTTATTGGCCATCCAGCCAGATGGCTCTTGCTATCAACGTTGGCAAGAACACAACTGGCCGTTACTTGAGGCCGTAGCCACAATTGCGAGTATCTAGCCTTTGCGTAAATTCCAGCCCATTGGTACGCGACGGTCGGTACTCTAGTAATTTTATTGAGTAAATCAACGGATTATGCTAAAATATATACGATATGTCAAAGAGTAATAGTAAATCAAAGCGCAAGTTCATTGGTCTTGTCAGCGCTGATGGTAAGACTCGTCTTTACACAACAGTCAACCCACAGAACCGCACCAACAGCGGGCAGGGCAAACTTTCGCTCCGCAAGTACAATCCACATACACGTCAGCACGAGGTCTTTACTGAAACAAAGAAGAACCTCGGCCGCAACGAAGTTAAGCCGAAGAAGCACTAGTTGCCAGCTGACAAATGCCCTGTCATTTCAGGGCATTATTTTTTAGACATAGAGTTTTGGTCTATTCGCTGCGCTAGCCATACTATAACACGCAGCATTTTATCTAGCGTATCAACTGTCATGGGGTATTTTTTATTGTAGCAATAGATCTTATTGAAACCCATTTCCAAATCGATACCATCAAAGTAGCTCATTAGCATTTGCTGAATTTCACAATCAAAAATACCGCTAAAACGATCAATGGAATTTGGCATCAAATATAGCTGAAACTTACTCTTAAAATTATCGAGCAGGGGACACGTTAGGCTGCCAAAATCAAGCTCGTAAATAGGCATAAAGGCGATTGGCGGCATTACACTATTGCTGCCCTCGCTGATACTATGCAAGTAACACCGCGGAACCTGCGTACGATTTAATTGAACTTGACAGATCGTCCAAGGGCTTCTAGTAGCATCATGCCCGCCGTACGCGCCATAATTACGCTGCAAAATATGAACCCAGTGGCCGTTGGCGCCGCCAATGATGTAGTTATCATCTACTTGCGATGGCGAAGCGGTTAACCCACGCACCGGCGTATACTCCGCGTCACGCGTAGCTACTGCTGTGCCGTTGTAAGCCAACCCATACTTATGCGCAATCTCAGAGAAAACTTCACGGTTGTGGCTACTAGGAACGAATTTCATCAATTTCCTCAACTTTAATGCCTAGAAAATTGCTTAGGGTAGCAATCGGCGAATGCCCCAACTGCGATTGCAAGCGTTCTAAAGCGCGCGTGAAAGATGATCGCCCGGTCTGATCGACTTCTGAATTTGTCATGATATCGTCGGCAGCCATACGGTAACGAATCGCGCCAGCATCATCTTTGGCAATCTCTTCAGCCAAGTCAGCCAAGGCATACAACGCTCGTTGTACAATAGCATCAACCTCAGCGCTAGCCGAACAATCATTGACACGACCAATACTGCGGTAAGATGGCTTAACGCGCTTGGCTTCGTGGTCAACTAAGTCTGCCAATGTATCGGCCAACGGCACAATCAACTTTTTATACAGCGCCTTCCAAGTTGCTAATTTACCGTCCGCATGCAAAGCTTGACGCATTGCTAAATTAAACCCTAAAATTAGCATGGCAGCAACGTCTAATTCCATTGGGTTCACTAGCTTACCAGCGTAAATTAACGCGTGACGATTATTGATCGGCGAAGCATTGGCTTGATAGGATGAATTCAAATATAAGCTACTAGAGCGAGCAGCAATCAAAAACTGGTATAAATCAGTTGCTTCTTTGCTATATCCCAAATATACATAGCATGGTGCGGCGTAAGCGCAGGCCAGGACTTGCACTCCTTGGGCATCGTTAATCTTGCGCGGTAATGGCTTAGTCGGGTCATTATTGGCGCAATTATACTTAATCAAATCAGACACGATAGCACCGTGTGTATCAGTAGCTGCTTTTAATTCAACCAATGCATTGATATAAGTCATCGTATCGATTGGGTAGCTAGACTTTTCTTTGTAGTTCGCCAAGGCTTTAGCGGCCGGTCTAATCCACTCAGCCCAATGGTCATTGGTATTGCGCAAATGCCCGGCAACGTCATCGTGCATAAATTTTGCTAACTCGTGAATTGCTGCACCATAGTTGTCGCCTGCGGCTAAGTTATAGCAAACTCGCGCTGATGCAAATGGCTTGATTTCAAGATCAAACTGAAGCACCGAATCAGTCAACCCGTGCTCAATAGCGTTACTACTCAAGTCACCATCAGCCGCATCGCACCACGAACCCGCCAAATACACGCCGCGCTCGTCCTTGCCAAAACGACCGACGGTAAATCCTGACCAGCCATCAGCTAAGTGTCCATACCTATAGGCTGACACCACGTACGCACCCAATTCACCATAGTGACAAATCGCTGGTGATTTAAGCTGCGGCGCAAGCCCGCTCGGCACGTATTCTACAATATCATTGCCATACTGGCTAAGCGCAAACGCTTGATGCAAATACAGCTTGACCTTACGATCACGCTTTGAAGTATTGATAATATGAAAATTGCGCACTAGTACATTCTGACTGTAGTCAACAAAATCTTGAATCTCGATTCTAAATTCCAACCACGGATTATCAGCAATAATGTGACCGATCAAACGTCCCGGGTAATACGAAGCCTTAATTGTCCAAGTACCATCATCCAGCCAATGAATTGCGCCGTTCGTGTATAGTCCAATCTTATGTGCCAACGCCTTACGGCTCAAGGCATTATTCATCCCTACATAAGGAAAATACAATTCGCAAACCGAACCATTACGATCAATATTAACCGCCAAACTGCCGTTGGAAATCAATAAATTTTTGCTAGCCATCTAAGACCTCACTTGACCGTTATTTTCTTGCGTCTCAATCAATCGGTAACGGATATCTCGCAGCACATTCATATAACAAAGAAAAGCATCATACGGTGACTGGTAAGGTGAGAAATAAGCATGCACATCACCATCATGATAGTACTTAGTACTCATGTAGTAGATATGATCTGAAGTCGTCAGTCGGCGCCAATCACCAATTAAATTAATATCATCCGTTGCCATTACTGCCGGAGCTAACGAGTAAAGGTAATGCTCACACTCTTGTTGCATACGGTTGCCCAGCCACGCCGACAAATCACGTTCTGAATCTGCCCAAGTTACAGTGTTAGGTACACTCAAGCTGTCCGCCGGCTCCATGCTTTCAGCTGCTTCAGTAATTGTCATAAATTTATGCCCTGAGCGCTTTAACCATTCACCAGGCAAACTACGTAAGAAGTCAAAGATACCGGTATCGGCCCACTGGTGTTCGCCAAAAGTCTCGTAATCTATGAAAAGATTGACCAACGGAGAGTCTTGATCTTGATCTAGCCAACCGAGGTACTTTTTTACTGTTAGCGGATAGCCCGACCAAGTACGATCAGAGAAGCGGAAGGCAATATCATCGCTTAATTTGTAATTTTTCAATAGCAGTCGAACATCCTTTGTCTGATACGGCTGATAAACATAGTTCGGGCTACGCCAGTCTAATATTTTGTCCCAGCCCTCCGCTAAGACGGCGCGATACCCATTGATCTCCGCCCATTTACCCAAATCGTCGTTATAGGCCAATTCAGTATTGCGAAAAGCCGTTGGCCGAACGTGAAAGATTTCCTCTATACGCTTAGCATGCAACGCTACTTGACGATCAAACTCTGCCCGATTGTAAAAGAAGGCTAGTGAATGATAGTAAGTCTCACCCACAATTTCAACTCTACCGGTCTTGACCAATTCGCGAAAACTATCTAGCACCTCTGGAGCGTATTGCTCGCACTGCTCAATAAAGGTACCTGTGATCGAAATGCTAAACTTAAATTCTGGGTATTTGTCTAGTAAATCCTTTAAGATTGCATTTGTTGGTAGGTAAGACTTAGCTGCGATCTTGCGCAAAATCCTCGGATTGTTGTTACCAAAATAACTATGACTAGTTCCAGTATCAAACGCAGTATAATTACGAATCCGCCACGGTTGATGTACGTGTAGATACAGTTGAATCGACTTAGACATTTACCACCTCCTTACTGCTTCGTCGTAATTTATCTTGCTGCGTTAACTTAACATACTGGTTAGTAATCTTACGGGCAACATCGCCCCAATCATAGCTTAAGTACTCGTGCTTGACGCCTTCAGCTAGCTCGCGCTTCAACGCATCAGATAGCGAAATACCTACAATCTGATCAGCTAGACGTCGCGTGTCCCAATAATCAAAACGCATGATACTACGCAGAACTTCGCCAGCACCTGATGTACGCGATAATAGTATTGCAGTGTCATAGAAAGCAGCTTCAAGCGCAGTAAGTCCAAACGGCTCACTAACTGACGGCATCGCAAAAATATCCGCTAATTCGTAAAGCTCGCGAAATTGCACGCCGCGTACAAAACCCGTAAAGATAACGCGATCAGAAATGCCTAAATCTGCAGCCATTGAAATTAGCTCATCACGCTGTTCGCCACTCCCCGCAAAGACAAAAACCAACTTCGGATTCTTCTCGAGCGCCAATGCTGCAGCTTGCATTAAATACGCCAGCCCTTTTTGAACAGTTAAGCGTCCAATACTAACTACAGAAGTATAGCCCATTGACTGCAGCTTGCGCACGTAATTATAATTATCACTCATGACTTGAGTGCGCGTTAACTCCGATGGATCAAGCGCATTGTGCATTACAGTAACTTTACTCGCCGGTATGCCATACTCACGACAAATGATATTCTTCGTAATCTGCGATACGGCAAAGATCTGATCAGCGACTTGCAAACTATAAGCTTCAATGTCGTGGATCAAAGGGTTGCCACGTTTGCCGCCGGCACGATCAAACTCGGTTGCATGAACATGAATCACCAATGGTTTGCCTGTAACACGCTTAACGCGAACACCGGCTTCCATTGTAAGCCAATCATGTGCATGGATAATATCTGAATCTAGCCGATGGTGACGTGCTAAATTTTCGCAGCGATCGGCGTACTGGTGAGTAGCAGCAATAAACCCTTTGCAATAAGCTTTGACGTGCCGACAATTGCGGGCGCCGTTGCATAAGATACAGTTACCCGAGTAAGCTCCCATTGCAACATAGTCGCCATGCTCGTCAATGACTGGAGGCTGATCAACTGCCGGTATGACCTCCATAAAATCTGACGCATTGCCATAATCGGCTTTATACGGCAGCACAAACTTAATATCTAAACCTTGCTGCGAGAGCGCTTTAGCCATTTGATAGCAGGCTGTACCTAAACCACCGCTATTGTGCGGCGGCAATTCCCAACCTAACATTAATAACTTCATTTATCTAAAGCCCCCCTGTGATGGTTAATCTATAATTATTATAAACAAGAGCGGGTTACTTGTAAACACACTAAAGCTAAAATGAACAATTTGACAACATCTATATGGGGTGATAATTTTAATTAAATTGACAGCATGGGGCGTTGGGCTATAAAATAATAAGCATACGGGTGTAGCTCAGTTGGTAGAGCACAGGTCTCCAAAACCTGGTGTCGGGGGTTCGAATCCCTTCGCCCGTGCCAATAACATTATTTCATGCCGCCATCGCCGCGGCATTTTGCTATTAATTTAAGCAGCTTTATGCTACAATAATTTCAGCTATGCGAGAAGTGAAGAAAACTGTATTGACACCAAAAAGCCCCTTGGTAGTAGCGGTCGTTGGAGCGCCAGGAGCAGGTAAATCATTCTTTGCCGAGCAGTTCGCTAACGCTATCGGGCTAGCTATTGCCAGCCAAGATCACGTGCGTTGGATGCTTTTTGCCAAACATACTTACAGCCGCAACGAAAACGATATTGTTAATCAAGTCGTTGGCATGCTAGTAGATCAACTTTTTAAGACTAAACGCTCTTTTGTAATTGATGGCGGATGCAATGCGGCAGTTGAACGACAACGGCTAAAAACTCAATGCCGACAAGCTGGCTACAAGTTGCTCTTTGTTACCGTGCAAACAGATCTACCGACGGCCAAGCATCGTGCGATGCATCGCACTGCTGACCATGGTTTGGCAAACTACAATCAAGATCTTACGCCTGAGCTATTCAAACAGCTCTTAGCAAAATACCAAGCGCCAATTGTCGATAATATCACTACTATAGCGATTAGCGGCAAATACAATTTTAACGCGCAAGCACGTAGCGTATTAAAGCACATCTTTGCAACCAATCAAGCTTGGAGCAATGGCAACTCTCATTAAGCCTAGCCCGCTCAACGCCCAGCGATTTAACGCGGCAGAACTCCGAATCTATGCTAATTATTATTTACCACGACGACTTTATCAGCTAGCTTTGCGTTACGGTTTTAAGATCAATCCGAGCCAAGTCCGCATTAACCATGCCCGTACGCGCTGGGGCAGCCGCAGCACAACTGGCACCATTTCGCTGAATCTAATGCTGATGGCAATACCGCCAGAGCTTTGCGACTATGTAATTTTGCACGAGCTTAACCACATCAAGCACATGAATCATGGTAAACAATTTTGGGACGACCTAGAGCTCATCTGCCCAGGAGCGCTAGAACGCCGCAAATTGCTGCGCGCCTACTCGCCATACTAATCCTACTTATGCTAGAATTAACACATGGTACACCGGCAAAAGTCAATTATCGTTTTACGTAGTATTATCTGGCTATCACTAATCGTGGGCCTCATTACCCTCAATGCCGAATTTAGCACTATCATTGTTGCGCTAACACTCAAGCAAACTGTAGGGCATAGCCTGATGCTAACAAGCGCGCTTGTTACCTTACCGCCAACCATTATTATGACCACGGCGGCTGGTTTATCGCTCAGGCGACTCACCGTACTTCACCGACAAAACAACGCTTATATCCACGAAATAAATCGATCGCGCAACGTACAAAATACTTACATAACTTTGTTGCAAACTATCATCGACAATATCAACTACGCAATTATTAACGTCAACACCAACGGCGTTGTCCGACTCTACAACTCAGCTGCGCTGGGTTTGCTCGATACTAACCGCAATATTACCGGCGTCGCGCTAACAGATTTGATTAAGCTTATCGATGAGCAGGGAAATCCGTTTGACGTACGGCAAATTCTTCTTAACGCCAAAAAGGCGGTGGGGCGCACCGATTTACGCCTAGTATATACCGATGGCAACAAAATCAACCTGCGGCTCGACGTTATTCCAATCAAAGCAAACTTCAATGATGCAGCGGCTCCGCGGGGCTACACTATTATTGCACGCGATATTACTGTTGAAAAAACTCTTGACGATGAACGCGATGAATTTATCAGCGTAGTTAGTCATGAATTGCGTACGCCAGTGGCTATTGCCGAAGGGGCGCTTTCCAACTTACAATTCCTGCTCGATAAAGGCCAAGATGTGCACAAATTCGCCAGCACCCTAAACGATGCCCATAACCAAATTCTTTATCTTGGGCAAATGGTTAACGATCTCAGCACTCTTAGCCGAGCCGAACGCGGTTTGTATATGGAAAACACCGACATTGATCTAGAGAACTTTATTGACACTCTGCAAACAAAATACGTTACTAACGCAGCTAAGCGCAACTTAACCTTAGTTAAGCATGTTGACGTTAAAGGACTAGTTAAGGTTTCTAGCATGGCGCTTGAAGAGATTATGCAAAATATTATCGAAAACGCCATCAAATACACTCCCTCTGGCACAATCGATTTTGGCGTACGCCCAGCCAAATCTACCAAAAGGGTTGAATTCTTTGTGCGCGACACGGGCATTGGCATCAGCAAATCAGATATCAAGCACATCTTTCAACGCTTTTGGCGCAGCGAAGACTACCGTACGCGCCAAACTTCTGGCACAGGCCTAGGTCTATACGTTGTCGAACAACTAGCACGCAAAATCAACTGCAAAATTTACGTAACTTCAACTCTAGGCAAGGGTACTGAATTCTGCTTCAGCTTGCCATATTATAAATAGATCTTTATAATAACACTTATGCATAACATGTATCAATTCAATATCTATTGGTTCATCGTCGGGGTTATTCTAATCGCCGCTGGCGTCTGTGTAGTGCGCTTTTATAAAGAGATCTCTGACAACTTTCTCTACGGTCCTAACAGCTACCAAAAGTGCAAGCTGTGGGGCATAGGGTTTTGCATTGGTGGTGTACTAATTTGTCTTAACCTGCACACCTTTGTGATAGACTTAATCGGGCGCGTCATTTTTAGCGGCATGATTAATCGAGGAGAATAATATGTCAGCAGCGCATTTGCGTCAATTGAACCCCGAGCAGCAAGCCGCAGTTGATCAAATTTATGGAGCTGTTATTGTCGTAGCTGGACCAGGGACGGGGAAAACAGAACTATTGTCACGCCGCGCTGCCAATATTCTCAAGCAAACCGATGCTGCAGCAAGTAATATTCTTTGTTTAACTTACACCGAATCAGCAGCAGCTAACATGACCAAACGGCTCGCCAGCATCATCGGCGCCGAAGCTTACCAAGCCGAAATTAGCACCTTCCATAGTTTTGGTAGTATGATTCTAACGCGCTACTCGCAATATTTTTTCGGTGAAGAGCGCGAAGCGGCCGACAATTTTAAGCAAGCGCATATTATTCAAACCATTTTGAGCGGCCTTGGACCCAAAAACCCCTTGGCACAACGCGATCCGAATGGCAAATTCGTTAAACTCAAAGAACTAACCAACTTTATTAGCGACTTAAAAAAAGCTGCTATTACGCCAGATGAAGCTGAACAAGTTTTTCAGCAGATTAACGCTTTCTGCGATAAACTTGAGCCAGCTCTCCGCGCCGCAACTGCCCCACGCGTCTCGAAGTCAGTTTACCCACTCTACCGTGAATTAGCCAAGCAGGCACGACTTTTAGCGAAAGAACAACCCGAGCTGCGCTTCCTTAGTGACCCAAAGCTAGGCGATGTTTTCGCCGACACCTTGGACCGCGCCCTCGATGAAGCCGAATCCGCCAACTCAACTAAACCGCTCACACGATGGAAAGGTGATTGGACGGTAAAGTCTACTAGCGCCAATGTGAGTATCAACAAAGCCAAGCATCAAGCCGAAGCGTTGATGTCTTATCTACCAATCTATCGTGCTTACAACCAAGAGCTTGATGCCCAAGGTTTGTACGACTTTAACGATATGATCTTGCTCGTATCCCAAGCAATTGAACAGCACCCCGATCTGCGTGCCGAGCTATGCGAACAATACCAATTCATTATGGTCGATGAATTTCAAGACACCAATGATGCTCAACTGCGATTGCTATTCTCGTTTACCGATGCTGACAATTCTAACATCCTTATTGTAGGGGACGACGACCAAGCAATTTACCGTTTTCAAGGTGCTGACATTAGCAATATCAACAGCTTCAAGCATCGTTTCCCTCACTTTCGTCAAATTGATCTAACTAAAAACTACCGTAGCGGCGCAGCTATTCTTGAAGCGGCGCAAGATGTTGCCCAAGGGATTTGCGACCGCTTGCCCAATTTACAAGGGGAGAACAAATATATCGAACCATGCGTTCCAGTAAATGCTACCGTCAAATATATCACAGCCAATAGCCCCGAGCAGGAGCTTAATTACGTAGCCACTACCGCCAAAAAACTAATCGAGCAGGGGGTTGAACCAACTGAAATTGCCGTCATTGGGCGCACGCACGCTAGCCTTTCCCGCATCTTACCATACTTTAATCAATATAATATTACAGTTAATTACGAACACCGCAGCAACGTCTTTAATTCCGAGCCAATTGAATTACTAATATTACTAGCGCACACCATCTTGGCTTTACGAAATACCAATCTCGCGGAGCTACGCGGCTACTTGCCGCGCTTACTTGCTATGCCAGCTATGCAGCTTGATCGCGCTACCTATTATACGATCAGCATTAACGCCCGACTAAGCCATGACGACGCCGCTATCGCTTGGCTTAATCAGCTAGCTGACAACCCAGCCACCACAAAACTATTAAGTTGGCTGCAAACCTTGGCAAAACTGAGCGATTCGACGCCACTTAACTCTATGCTACTTTGGTTGTCTGGAATCACAGCAACGCCAACTGCTACCTCAGAATTTACTTCGCCACTTTATGATTATTATTTTAATCCCACGAAAGCTGCCACCGCACCCGACGCCTACCTCACCCACTTGGGCGATCTACGCGCACTGATCGATGCCCTGCAAAGTTACAGCAGCGATGGTGCCGTACTCCACCTTAAAGATTTAATTGACTTTATCGATGATTGCAATGTACTTGGAATATCAATCACCTCCGCAAAACCCGTAATCAATAGTAACAGCGTCCAAATACTAACAGCGCACGCCGCTAAAGGAATGGAATTTAAGGTTGTCTTTATCATTGACACCGAAAGTAGCGTGTGGGGAAGCAAGACGAGAAATCCTAAATCCATTACTTACCCTAAGAATCTATCCTTCGGCGCTGTGCCGGGCAACGATGACGATGAGCGCCGGCGGCTGTTTTATGTAGCGATGACACGCGCCAAACAAGAACTTTACCTCACTAATCACCTAAAAGCGGACAATCGCGAGCTACTCCCACTTGAGTACATTCCTTGCGCCATTCCGAATACAATTCTACCAGCCGAAAGCATTACCCAAGCGATAACCTCTCTCAAGCTAGCCCTCCTCACCGATCTGCCGCAACCCATTGACGACTGGCGTGTTTATTTTTCCAATATACTAGAACATTTTACGCTGTCGGCCACCTCCTTAAACGACTTTGTCGACTTACAATACGGCGGGCCAGGGCGCTTTTTTGCTAAACACATTCTTGGCATACCTGAGCCAAGTTCAGTACACGCCGTCTTTGGTACGGCAATTCATCAAGCGCTACATCGCTTACATTGCGACTTAAACGAACAAGGCACCATTAAATTAGCCAACGTCTTAAACGTCTTCACCAACCAACTTGTGCGCCAGGGCAAAGACTTCGCCGATAGCGATATCACGCATCTCAAAGATTATGGCTTACAGATTTTAACGAACTTCATTGAGCAGCACAATGAACTGTTCAACCCCCAGCAGCTTTCGGAGGTTACACTTCGGGCAACGCTAGACAACGGCGTTCGTTTGCTGGGCAGTCTCGACGCCGTCAACGTTGATCACAAACACCACGCGCTGCAAATTATTGACTATAAAACTGGGCATGGCTTTGCTAGCTTCGACAAAGTATCCAACAATCTTGCCAACAAGCAGCAAAATCATTATCGGCAGCTATTGTTTTACCGACTTTTAACTCAGCATTCCGCCGCCTACCATGACTTTGCTATCACTAGCGGGCAGCTACAATTCGTTGAGCCAGATAAGAAAACCGGTGAATTTTATCTCCCGACAATTGACTATACTACTGCATCTGCCAGGCTAGACTTTGAGCGCTTCACACAGCTAGTTGCTAAAGTTTGGCAGCATATCATGACGCTAAACTTTCCCGACACTAGCAATTACAAAAATAGTTCCGACTTCATCGATGATCTCATCGCTGGCAAGATCTAAAATAGTATTAATCAAAACGGATAATTGGCTGCTAGCTCATAATATATGTTATACTTATACTATATGTTAAGGGGTGAAGTAAGCTAATGGCTCATTTGGCGTTATACCGTAAATACCGGCCAACTAGTCTTGACCAAGTCATTGGCCAGCCGCAAGTAACAGACCTCTTGCAGGCAATGGCGCAATCTGGTGAATTTGCCCATAGCTTTTTGCTTGTGGGGCAACGCGGCACCGGCAAAACCACCGTAGCGCGCATCTTGGCGCACATGATTAACGGGCTAGACTATAACGATGCCGTCAACGACAGCAACGTTGATATCATTGAAATCGATGCCGCTTCAAACAATAGCGTTGAAGATATCCGCGACCTGCGCAGCGGCATTAACCTTGCGCCGATGCAGTGTCCTTATAAAGTCTACATCATTGACGAATTTCACATGCTCAGCAAATCAGCTTTCAACGCGCTATTAAAAACTATTGAGGAGCCACCAGAACACGTTATCTTTATCCTTGCAACTACTGAAGTGCAAAAAATACCAGCAACTATTCTGTCGCGCGTGCAGCGCTACAACTTTCACCCGGTTGATCTTAAGTTGCTAACTCAACATCTAGCTGGCATTGCGGCAGCTGAACATATCGACTGCGACCACGCCGCCTTGCAGCTAATTGCCGAACAGGGCGGTGGAAGCGTGCGCGACTCAATCACTATCCTTGACCAATTATCTAATCAAACAGCCAAAATTACCGTTGATACCGTTGAGCGAACGCTTGGCTTGATCCCACATCAGCAACTCGCCAAACTTCTCACCGCTACTGCAGACAACGACGTCCCGACTATTATTACTATCGTCCAAACGTTGGCCGACAACGGCATTGCAGCGACAAATATCACCAACCAGCTAATCAATTATTTTGCCAAGCAAGCACTTAAATCGCCAGCTTTGTATCGCATCATCCGTGAATTGCTTGAAGTCAATCAAGCCGGTATGCCAATTGCGCAACTACTTGCCGTGCTAATCTGTGCTAATCTTAAGACTACAACCGCCCCTTCAGTTGAACTACCGTCGCCACAGCCAAAGGCTGCAGCTGCTTTAGCGCCAAAACCGCAAGTGGCACCAGCTGCTTTAGCGCCAAAACCGCAAGTGGCACCAGCCCCACAACCAAAAGCCAAAGCCAAAGCACCTGCGCAATCTAATCCAGAACCGAAATCCATAATCAAGGGTGATTTTCCGCTCGTAGCTGTCAAGGCGCAACTTAAAGAGGCCGACGAATTGTCCGCCTTGTCTCTGCTTGATATGTGTGATTTTCGCTACAATACCAAAACTAATACGCTAACGCTATTTTTCGGCAAAGCCTTTCATCGCCGGCGCGCCAATACCAATAAATTCAAGACTGCGCTAACCAATGCTATTGCAGCCGAGTGCGGCGCTAAGCCAAATATTGAAATCAGCGATGACGCGGCTCCCGCAGGATCAGCAGCGAGCAAGATAATCACATTAATGGGTGGCGGGGAGGTAATCAATGACAACCAAATCTAACTTCCACGATACGGACGGCAAACTACCACCACAAAACATTGACGCCGAAATGTCGCTGCTTGGTGCAATTTTGATCGATCAAGATGTAATCGTCAATGTTGCCGATAAAGTAACGGCTGACGATTTCTATGATAAGCGCCATGCAACTATTTTTCGCGCCATTATCGAACTCTACAGCCGCCATTCACCAATTGACATGCTCACCCTCAGCACTAGCTTAAAGAACAGTGGTGACCTTGATGCCATTGGCGGGCCAAAATATTTAGGCGATCTAACTAATATTGTGCCAAGTAGCGCCCATGCCGAGGAATACGCCAAACTAATCGCCACTGCGGCAGTTCGCCGCCGCCTAATTAGCGCTGGTGCTAAGATCACAAAGCTTGGCTTCGATCAAGCTGAAGAGGTGCAATCAGTCCTTACTAAAGCCGAAGCTGACCTCTTTGCAGTGAGTCAAGCCTCACAAAAGACCGATCTCGTTGCGTTAGACTCCGTCCTTGCTGAATCGTTTGATCGTATGGCGCAGCTGCACCGCAATAAAAACTCCCTGCGGGGCATTACTACCGGCTTCAAAGATCTTGACCGCATTACTGCTGGCTTGCAAAAGTCCGACTTGATCATTCTTGCGGCGCGCCCGGCAATGGGTAAGTCAACCTTCGCTCAGAATCTTGCGTACAACGCCGCCAGCCGCGAGAAAAAGGCCGTCTTGATTTTCAACCTTGAGATGAGCAACGACCAAACGGTTGACCGTATGGTAGCCGAAGCATCTGGCGTGAACAGCTGGAATATCCGTACCGGCAAGCTAACCGAAGAGGATTTTGCCAAAATCTCCGAAGCTATGGGTGAAATGGCCGAAGCACCAATCTTCTTTAGCGATAAACCTGGGCTATCCATTCTTGAAATGCGTACCATGGCACAACGTCAAGCACACAAAACACCGCTTGGTTTGATCATTGTTGACTATCTTCAGCTCATGAGTGGCAGCAAAAACTATGGCGACAATCGTGTGCAGGAGGTTAGCGAAATCTCACGCGGCCTAAAGCTAATTGCACGCGAACTTGATGTCCCCGTGATTGCACTATCACAGCTCAGCCGTTCGGTTGAAGCTCGCCCAGATCGGCGGCCAATGCTTTCCGACTTGCGCGAATCTGGCTCTATCGAACAAGATGCTGACATCGTCATGTTCCTCTATCGCGAAGACTATTACAACCCCGATACCGAGCGTAAACACATCACCGATTTAATTATCGCCAAACACCGTAATGGGCCAACCGGTAACATTGAACTTTATTTCCACCCTGATCGGCTCAAATTCATGTCCCTCGAAAAACGACAATCGAATTAGCTATCTAACCTATTGTTCAGAGTCGCCGTAATAGACACGAGCTAGTATCGGCTTGTCCTTGCGCCAACCAGCCACGACTGCACGTTCAGCTAGCTGTTTGCTATCTGGATGAAAATCGGCCGAACCCAGCACTACCATGCGGGCATTCTCCTTAAAGTCAGACTTTCTGAGTTGGTCAGCCGCGCTAGCGGCTACGATTACCGCCCGCCGGTGCGAATGCAACCCGAGATAAAGTTCAAGCTGGTTATCCGGCACGACTAACACTAGAGTTCTTTTGTCTTTGGTAAGGTCAAATGCTACTTGGTACTCATCGTTATAGGAATAGACCGTCGCTTTGTCATAACTTAAAGCTTCGTGATAGCGGCAGACGTTAAACCACCCAACTGACAGAATCAAAACCGTAAGAGGAACTAACGCAAAAGTGCGGGCATAAGGATTACGCGGAAATAGAACATACCAACGATCAATAATATCGCCCAATCCCAAAACAGCCAAAATAGTCACAGGCAAAAATGCTAACGGCAGGGCGGCCAAGTTAAACGTACCATAGACGAGGAGAGCGACAAGCAAAATCAAACAGCAATAACTCCTTACAGCCGAAAAACTTTGCAGTATCACCCATAGTCCCCAAGCTAACAATACAACGTCAACCAAAGTTAGCATCCCGGCAGGTATGATACTAGTGCCTTGCCAAGGTACGAAGCCAAGCAAAGCGCTACCTAGCGTGGCCAATGTGTCACCATGCCAGAGTGTGCCGCCGCCCCAAACCAACTGCGACACCAATTTTGCCTGACTACCAGTGATGACATCCCAAGCAAGCAGGCCAACCCACGGAGCTAACAGCAACAACAGTACCAAGCACCAGCCAGTTGCCGCTAACTTATGTTCCTTAATGATCAAACGACTCCGCGGATGCAGTAGCGCAGTTAACAAAAAGCTAGCGTCAATGATCAAACCGCCCGGAAGATACAGTAGCACCGTCATTGCCAAGCACAACCCCAATTTGGCAGCACTTCGGGTCAACTGTCTTGACTGGTCCGACAAAGCCGTCAGCCCCAATAGCAAACTGAGACAAAGCAACATCATCATAAAAGCAATTGGCGTTGCGCTATGCGCCACTCCTAGCAAAGTAGCACTCGTGCCAAACAGAAAACCGGCAATAATCGCTAACGCCGGTTTACGCATTCGCCAAATCAATCGCACTAATAGTCCAACCGCAATAATAGCACAAAGCGCCGATGGCAAACGCCAAGCGAATACGCTTCGCCCGAGTAATTGTACGCTTACCAATTCAATACTTAGCCACGGCAAGCCAGCGATATGCGGCAGAATAGGGGCGTGCAAACGAAAAATATGTTTTGGATTAAATTGATCAACGCTCACTACAGTAGCAGCTTCGTTCGGACTCAGCCCCGCTGGCAAATCTCCCAACCGATAAAAAACTGTAGTACAAACAAACAATGCTAAAACTATCAGGGCGAAAGGGTAGCGGTAACGATAGAGTACACTATCCTTCAGCGAAAATTTACGCTTCATATCATGTTAATTATAACATAATCACCGCCATCATATGGTATAATTGAACCATTAAAGGTAAGGAGGATAAATGGCAGGGTTTACTGACCAAATGGCGTTAATGCAAAAGTTACGCAAGGCGCAGAAAGAGCTCAAGCGTGAAATCGTTGAGGTTGAAGCAGGAGACGGTGCAATCACGATTCAGTTTAACGGTGAGCTAAAGGTTGTTGACGTTAAAATCAATCGCGACTTGATCGATTTGAACCGCAAAGGCGAGCTAGAAGCTTGGATCAAAGCCGCCATTCAGGATGGCTTAAAGGCAGCACAAGATGTAGCCGCCGAAAAAATGAAGCCCTTAATGGGTGGGATGATGGGGGGATTTGGGGCATAATGCCTCCAGCCAAAGATTTACCGCAGGCACTCGTTGATCTCATCGACGCCTTCGCCACGCTACCGGGCATTGGCGCCAAGACAGCCGAGCGTTATGCCTACGCATGCTTAAAGGGTGACCGGCATCGTACGGCTAAGTTAGCTGCAGCATTAAGCAATTTGCACGACAACGTCAAGCGTTGCCCTGTGACCTTCGCACTCATTGACGCTAGCGACAAAGTTTCGCCACTCTATTCCAACCCCGATCGCGACCGGACAACTGTAGCAGTAGTTGAAGACCCCTTTGATGTCTTAGCGATCGAACGCACGCACCAATACAAAGGTACCTATCATGTGTTGGGTGGAGTAATATCGCCCATTGATAGACTTAGCCCCGAAGATCTCCATATTCCCGAATTAATTGCACGCATCAAGCACGATCATGTACAAGAAATCATCCTTGCAACTAATGCTAGCGTGGAAGGCGAGTCAACTGCTTTATATATTCAGCAACAGCTAGAGCAGGCTAACTTAACCAACACTAAAATCAGCCGCCTGGCGCGCGGCATCCCAATCGGCGTTGACCTTGAGTTTACCGATCAAGTAACCCTCAGCCATGCCTTAAGCGGCCGCAACCTAATATAAAAAGTAAACCCCCTAACGTATTACGCTAGGGGGTTGATAAATAGCAAAATGCCAACTGTCCACAAGATGCCACAATTCTACTGCTTGGTATCTCCATCTTTTGCATCTAAATCTAGATAAAGTTTAGCGATACTGTCTTTAACGCGTGCCGCAATGCTGTGCTTTTCGTCTGAGCTAGCCCCTGAGTCAACTGGGGGTACTTTTTTATAAAACTTTGACGGCCTGACAATGTTGAACTGATCAACGCGCGTCTTGTCAAAGCTACGTTCGGCATAGCTTTCGTTAAAGATTCGTGCTAAATGCGCTAGATACAAGAACAAGCAGCTCATGTACGCCGCAACTTCAACAAATAGCATACCTTGCGATGAGACGCCCAACTCAAAATACCGGCCAGCAACGCAAGACATACCGTAGATCATGGCATTACATGCAGTAATTAGCATGGTTCCATAACCGACATAACGGAAGAAACGCAACGCCTTAACCTTAGCCAAATACATCTTCCTTGTGTAATGCAAATGGATCAACCTCCGAACTAAGGTGGATATACACCACATAACGACACCGACGACCAGTAAAACGAAAAACATTAAACTTGACATAGATAGTCACCTCTCAATCTTGCTATTGTAATGTGCCCTATTAGCTCTTACCAACTAATAGTTTCTATACTATACCATAAAACAGCTGT
>CAMYBM010000004.1 GCA_947253995.1 uncultured Candidatus Saccharibacteria bacterium
CATAAGGGGTTAACTAAAAAGTTGATTGATGATCATATTTCTATACTAGTTTTTCCAGAGGGGACACGGACGCGTACCGGACAAATGGGCGCATTCCATCAGGGATTAGCAAGAATTGCACTAGCAACGGGTGCGCGTATTCTACCTGTAGTTATTAAGGGTACGTATGCAGCCTGGCCGTGTACACAAAAACGTTGGTCGAGATCGCGTCATGATGTAACCGTTGAATTCTTACCATTAATTGTGCCAAGTTCGAACGAAACTGCAGCGCAGTTAACTGCGCGAATGTATGATACAATAAAACGTAAGCTAAACCAGTAATTGTGTAGAAGAAGGGCGAAAAATGAACGACAAGAGTTCACCAAACAATCAGACCGGAAGTCAGCCAAACGGACAGCCGGTAAGTTCAACATATAATTATTACGATGCTTCAAATGCGCAGCAACAGCTTAATGGCACAGGTCAGTCGGCAGATCCAACGGCACAGTTAGTTGACCCGTCGCTTATGGGCGTACAAACACAGATACGTCAGCCACAGAGCAAAAACGCTGTTGTTTCGGTACGGAATTTGCTGATTGGTGGATTGATTACCTTTGCTCTTGTTCTGGCTGTTTTTGCTGCTATTGTGTTACCGCCATTAATGCGACCGAGTGCCGAATCGTACGCTTCAGCCGCGCGCAAAGCAGATATTTTGGAGAATCTTGCTGGTACGTCAAAGTATTTTGTGATTAAAAAAATAACCGATTGGTCAATTGGGGCTAAGGATATGAACAAAACCCGAGACGATTTAGCGGAATGGCGGAGCAGTTTGAGTGCAGCGATAATAGATTTACAATCGGAGCGCGCCGTTAAGGTAGACAAAAGAGCCGGCGCGAGCATGTCTACTACGCTTGATAAGTATCATGCATTGGAGCACGATCTCAACACTATGACCAATGTATTAGACGCATTGTTGCCGATATTACCTAATCTGGAAGAATTTAATGGAGCCATGGGAAAGCCAGCTTTAAACGATAAAGAGTTGCGTGCCATTACAGCTGATGCCGATACGATTTCTACTACACTATCTAGTTTTAATACGTCCAATCACGATGTCGATCTTAACTTTAATGAGTTAGGCAAGGTGTACAAGAATGTGGTTAGTGCCAGAAAGCCAAAAGCAGATGGTCAGCTTTTAGAAAATGCTAAAGGTGATTTTAATAAGTTTGTTGGTCAATGGTCTGCTTTTTCGCGAGGAATTGTTGATAAGCGAACAGATCTGGTTCGTTCGATACATACTCTAAGGACTTACCTTGAGGAGAAATCTAATCATTAGCTAATAATGACTAAGCAGGATCAGCTAAATCAACTTGCAGCTGAAATTGTCAGCCGAGGAGTTTGCAGTGATCTTGCCGCACAGGCTACGCAGTTAGTGCGCGGTTCAGGTAACGTTAACGCCGATATTGTCTTAATTGGCGAGGCCCCGGGTAAGAATGAAGATCAACAAGGTGTACCTTTTATTGGGGCTGCCGGTAAAGTATTAAATAATATTTTTGCGGAGAACAAAATTGTACGCGACGATATTTACATTACAAACATAGTTAAGTATCGTCCACCAAATAATCGTGATCCGAAGCCAGCCGAGAAACAAGCTTTTTGGCCATATTTGGTGCGCGAGCTTGAGATCGTGGCGCCAAAAATTATCGTACCGATGGGGAGGCACGCTATGACTTATTTTTTGCCCACAGCTATAATTTCAGAAGTGCATGGCAAAATATTTGATTGGCAAGGATATAAGGTAATGCCGTTATATCATCCTGCTGCTACTTTGTACAGACGGGATTTACTGGCCTTGCTTGAGCGCGATTTCGCGCGGTTAGTTCAACAAATAAAGCGACGAAAACAATAAGCAGAATGCAATAAGTGTAGTATAATATGTAATATGAAACTATTCTCGCATGGCTCTAATACCGATAAATATTTAGTAGCTTTAGATATAGGCACGGAATATACAAAGGCTGTAATCGCGGAGCTAGTCGATGACGATAGTACGAATGATATTAGAGTTGTTGGGGTTGGGCGTGCGCGACAGGAATTCGGCAATATGGCAAGTGGTGCGATTTCTGATATAACTGGGGTGGTTAAGAATTGCGAGACGGCGTTAATGATAGCAGAGGAGCAGTCGGGCGTCCAAGCTAAGCGTGCGGTTATTGGTATAGCAGGTGAATTTGTCAAAGGTATTACATCCACTGTGCGATATCGTCGTCCGGATGCAGATAGAGTGCTAGATGTCGCCGAAATTGAGCTTATTGTTGGTAAAATTCAAGAGCGGGCGGCGCAAAAAGCTAGACAGCAATTGAGCTTTGAAACTGGCGTGGAAGATATTGAAGTAAAACTAGTTAATTCAGCTATCGTCGGCATACATATAGATGGCTACAAGATATCGAATCCAGTAGGATTTACCGGCAAGGACGTTACGGTGCAGATTTATACGGCATTTGCTCCAGCTATGCATATTAGTGCTTTAGAGCGTACGGCGCGTAGTCTTGATCTTGAGCTACTGGCTGTAGCGGCGGAACCGTTTGCGGTCGCGCGCGCAGTACTTGGTAATGAAAACAAACAGAGCTATTCAGCTGTATTGTGTGATATTGGTGGTGGTAGCACTGATATTGCAGTAGTTAATGAAGGCGGCGTTGAGGGTACGCAAATGTTTGGCGTGGCGGGGCGTTCATTCACTAAGATGATAGCGGACGATCTAAATATAGGTTACGAAGCTGCTGAAAAACTTAAACTTAATTTGGATGACAATGCGGTTCGCGAAAAGTTAAAGTCTAAGCTAATAGAGGCTGTTGATCGGACGCTAGAAGTATGGTCATCTGGCGTTCAGATTGCGTTAGAGGAGTTCCATTCGATTGATCATTTGCCACCGCGAGTGCTTTTATGTGGGGGTGGTTCGGAGTTGTCTAAGCTAGTTGATTATTTAAAGCACTCTGATTGGTATGTTGATCTACCGTTCGCCCATCGTCCAGATATTAAACATATAAGCGCCGCAGACGTTAGCGGTATTGTTGACTCAACGGGTGATATCAAGGGTTGTAATTTTATTACAGCTTTAGGGCTACTTCGCGTAGGACACGATACAATATTAACTAGTAGCGGTCAAGATAATGGCATAAAGGGTAAGCTAGATAGGTTGCTAAGAATTTAGGAGGAGATATGGTAAAGCTCGATACAATTGATAAATTAGATGACGCCAAGCCGAATACCAATAAGTCCGAAGTGGAGTCAAGTGCGACTAATTCTGTAAATAAGGTACATAGTACCGCCCGCGCAGCGAAAGAGGCGCTTATTGGTCGTGACACCGTTTATGTCGACAGCGATGATGATGCTACGTCGATTGTTTCTAAGTTAGTAGCATCAGATTGTGCGGTTGTTGCTTTAGTGCCTAGTGTTAAATGCGCCGCGCTCAATAGTATAGTGAGCTTAAAATTAATCATGCGCGCAGCGCAAAAAGAGCAAAAAAAGATTACTCTAATAACGACCGATCCGATGTTGATCAAGTTGGCTGCTAGATTAAGCTTGCCGGTAGCTAAAAGTGTGAACGCGCAGTCTGTTGTGCCGGTTGACGTGTCCAAAGATAGCGCTGATGCCGATGATTTTATTGATGGACGTAGCCTGCCAGTTGCTGATCATGCTAGGTTGGACGATCAGCCTGCGTATATTAAAGAGGACCGAGAACTAAGCTCGGCTGTAGCTTCGATTGAGGCAGATGATCGTGCGCATAACGATGCGGATGCCGATGGTATTAACGACGATCTGGAAAAAAGTGATCCTAAGCATCGCCATGGGCGCGTTAAAGTACCGAACTTTAAAGCTTTCCGTAATCGTGTAGTGTTGGGCGTACTTGCAGCAGCTATTATTATTTCGCTAGGTATTTGGGGTATTGTTATAGCTCCGCACGCCAAGATTACGATCCAAGCTAAAACTATACCTAAGGACCTGTCATTTAATTTAATGTTGGTACCAAATGCTAAGCTCGATCTTGATCATACCACGATTAGCCCTGTGATTAAGACTGTTAAATTGACCGAGACCGTGCAGTTTGATGCTACAGGGTCGCGCGAACAGGGCAATAAGGCTAGGGGAAATATTAAGGTAAGTTATAAGAAGCCGCTATGCAAGTCATTATTTGGTTGTAAAGACATTAATACGGTAACACTCAAGCCGGGGCAAGTTATTCGGTATAAGGATGGCAAACAATACACTATAAATGACACAGTTACGCTTTATGGCATCGGTGATGAGAAAAAGCCGAGTGTTGCTACTGTAGGAGTAACGGCTACAA
Organism: uncultured Candidatus Saccharibacteria bacterium; assembly: GCA_947253995.1. Taxonomy (GTDB): domain Bacteria; phylum Patescibacteriota; class Saccharimonadia; order Saccharimonadales; family Saccharimonadaceae; genus Nanoperiomorbus. The sequence continues at coordinate 4,325 of CAMYBM010000004.1, forward strand.
CTTATGGTCCAGAATACAATTCGGTTAGTGATGGTGATGATTTTTTGATCAGTGGATACGATAAAGGAACGCTTACTGCGCAAGCATCGGGGTCGTTTAGCGGCGGGACTCGCGAAACAGTCAAAGTTGTATCGAAAGATGATGTTGACCGTGCCTTGTCTGATGTAAAGAATAAGCTTAGTGGCGATAATGCTAAAGAAAAGCTAGCAAGTCAATTAAATGGCAGCACTATTATCCAAGGTAGTTTTAACGAGGCAATAGCGCCCCCTAAGGTTTCTCCAGCAGTTGATCAAGTATCGCGTGACGGCAAGGGCAGTGTAACTGTTGAAGCAACTTACACGATGATGGCAGTTGATAAGTCTGAGCTTGCAAAAATACTTGAACATCATATTCCAGTTCAAGCGGGACAGCGTATCTATGATAGCGGTATGGCTAAGTTGGAATTCAAGAATTTTCAGCAACATCGCAAAGGTTACGTTGTTACTTTAAATACTGTTGGTTATATTGGACCGGTTATAGATGAGTCTGATATTAAGCGGCGCTCTGTTGGTAAAAAACGGGGTGAAATTAAGCAAGATTTGGCCGCTATTCCGGGAGTGCAAGACGTTAAAGTAGACATGTCGCCATTTTGGGTTGGCTCAGTGAATTCAGATAAAAAGATAGAAGTAAGCTTTAAAATTAACCAATGAAACAGCGCAAGATAGCAGTCGGTATTGATTATGGCGCAAAGCACATTGGTATTGCGCGGGGTGATACGCTAGTAAAATTAGCGAGTGAATTAACGATGGTCGTAAATGATGAAAACGCAATTGATAAAATTGTAACGATCATCCAGCAAGAGGGTGCCAGTATCGTTGTTGTAGGATTGCCGCGAGATAAAGACGGTTTGGAGACTGATCAGACTGTTCGCTGTCGTGCATTCGCTGATGAACTCCGAGCCGCACTAAGTTCATCTAAGCAAAAAATTATTTTTGCTATGCAAGATGAAAGTTTGACGTCAGTTAAGGCCGAGGAGCAACTGCGATCGGAACGTCATTTTGATGCGATAATGCTTCGTAACGGTAGGCTTGATATGCGCGCGGCTGTACTCATTTTGACGGATTATTTGGAAGGTTATCAGGAGAAAGATAATGACTAAGATTCCGCGTGTAACATTAACGCTACCGAACTTTAAGGGTTTTCGTCGGCCTAAGAATCCTAGTACTATAGCGCGTCGCCCTTCAGTAGAAATTGCAAAAGATTACGTTGAATTAGACTTTAAAGCCTTAATTGATGCTGATCGTTTGCAGCGGATGTCACCTAAAGAGCGTCGGCGGCAAGCCAAACTAGCAAAAAGGCGCGATCCAGTTTGGATTAAGCAACGCCATATTATACATGTTGTGACCAGCATAACTGTAATTTTAATTGTTGTTTTTAGTAGCGCTTGCGCTTGGTGGACAGTGTCGACTAAACCGGTCAACGCGAATGATAGTACTATCCGTCAATTTGTTATTGGTAAAGGAATGTCTAGCATGTCAGTTGCCAATGCTTTACAGAAAGCTGGTTTTATTCGTAACCCATTGGCGTTTTATATTTACGTTAAATTCTATGGTGGAAATGTTCAGGCGGGGACACATATGCTTAGCCAAAGTTTCTCTCTAGCTAAGATCGCGCAAACTTTAGCAAAGTCGGCCAACTCGCAAGTCAATATTCAGATACCGCCGGGGCTGACTTTGGATAAGTTGAAAGAGAACTTTAAACATTATGACTATACTGATCAAGAGATCAATGAGGCGTTTAGCAAGCATTATGACAAGCCAATTTTACGTTATAAGCCGGCTGACGCGACTTTAGAGGGCTATCTTTACCCTGATACTTACCGCATGCTAGCGGGAGACAGTTTGCAGAAAGTTATCGAACGATCACTGGATGAGTATTACAAGGTGTTAAAGGACAACAAGTTGCTTGATGGCTTTGCGCAGCAAAACCTTAATTTGCATCAGGCGATCACATTGGCTTCGATTGTAACACGCGAAGTTAGCAATGCGGATGATCAAGGCAAAGTATCAGGTGTGTTTTTCAACCGTTTGCGGCGCGGCATGGCGCTAGGATCTGATGTTACCTTTAAGTATGCATTTAGCCAAGGATTATGTAAAAATGAAGATCCTAAGGAAGCTAATTCGCCAAGATGCGATTCGGTTTATAATACGCGAATAAATGTGGGACTACCACCGGGGCCAATTGCAAACCCGACGCTTACAGCGCTTAAAGCGGTCGCGTACCCTACATTAACCAGTGCGATGTACTTTGTCGCTGGCGATGACGGAAAGACGTATTTCTCCGACACAGTAGATCAGCATAATCGTGCAATTGCTGATCATTGTCACGAGCTATGTCGTTAGGGATTGCGCCAAGATAGTCTTCGTGCTACAATTGTATAAGCTTAAGTTATGAAAAATAACGATAGTAAGTCTAATTTGTTTGATGCGAGTTTAGCTAGACTAAGATGCCTATTTAAAAAACATAGTCGTTTAGGCTATGGGTTATATATTGCCTCATTTGCATTGTTGATGCTGGTAGTTGGATTTAGCTATGGGTCGGCAGATGCAGCAGTAACTAACCTACCAGCTACTACTGCTACTGTAGGTGTTAATGGCATGCAGGGGAAGAACTCTGATAGTAGCAATGACATGCCTAGTAGCATAACTAATGCAAAGAAACCGCCGCGCAAGGGTACCAATACCGTAGCGGATATTAAGGCTGTTAATATTGCAAGCGATGTAGCTAATCTTGCTGGGTTGTCGTCCACTAACAGTATATTGTCTAACGCTGAATCGGCCAATGTATCTGCGACGTTGGCGCAAGCAAACGCTTCTACCGCAAGTAAGCGTTCAACCGCTAGTAGCACTAGAGTTGACAAAGCTGTAGATACTTACGACGTCGTACAGGGGGACAATGTTCCTTTGGTGGCAGAGAAGTTTGGTATTTCGCCAGAGACATTGAAGCTCGCCAACAACCTTAATAGCGATATTTTAAATCCTGGAATGAAACTAACTATACCAGCCACTGATGGTATAGTTTATACATTCCATAACGGTGACACAATCGAGGATATTAGCAACCGGTATCATATCAGTGTGGATGATATCTTAACATTTAACAATTTGGATCGAAATAATATTAAAGATGGTACAAGAATTCTTTTGCCAAATGCTGCCATCCCAGAGGTTGTCGTGCCAGTGGCGCCGGGTAGACCGCTTGCACCAGCGCCGGGTCGACCACTTGCGCCAGCTCCGGGCAGACCGCTTGCGCCAGCGCCAGTAGTGGTTATGCCGCGTCCGCGTGTTCCGGTGATGTCGGGCAACAACTACGCTTACGGTTATTGTACGTGGTATGCATATAATCGTCGTCGTCAACTAGGTTTGCCGGTAGCAGGTGGTTGGGGTAACGCAAATACTTGGGATACGCGCGCAGCTATGAGTGGCTACATCGTTGATCGCACACCGTCGGTAGGGGCTATTTTCCAGACCGATAACGGACCATTTGGCCACGTTGGGGTCGTAGAACGAGTTAACAGTGATGGCACGATAACAGTTTCTGAAATGAATTACACGCGTTGGAATGTTAAATCAACACGTACGATATCGCCTGCGCCGTTTAAGTTTATCCACTAGTCTCAACTGTGCGGGCGTGCTAAAATAAGAGTAAATTTATGCAGCAGACGTTTTTCTTTTACGATCTAGAAACATCTGGTCTTGATCCACGGCGGGATCGTATTATGCAGTTTGCGGGCATCCGTACGGATAGCAGTTTGGAGCAAATTGATGAACCAGTTAATTTGTTAATTAAGCTGAGTGACGACGTACTACCATCGCCACAGGCAATTTTGGTTACGGGCATAACGCCGCAAGCAACGCAAGCCGATGGCATTACTGAGGCTGAATTTTGCCGGTACTTTTTAGATGAAATAATGCAAGAAGGTACCATATTGCTAGGCTATAATAACATAGCGTTTGATGATGAATTCGTTCGTTATACGTTGTGGCGTAGCTTTCGTGATGCGTATGATTGGGCGTACACTAAGCGCTGCTCGCGCTGGGATCTGCTCAATGTGGTACGCATGGTGCGGGCATTAAGGCCTAAAGGTATAAATTGGCCAGACAAGCAGGTAACGGATAGCGATGGAAATACAGCTACTCGTCCGACAGTGAATTTAGTAGATATGGCACGCAGCAATGGGTTCACTAATGAACATGCTCATGATGCATTGTCAGACGTGCAAGCAACGATTAATTTAGCAAAGTTGATTAAATCAATGCAGCCAAAATTATGGGAATATTTGTTGAGCCATCGCAACAAAATGGCAGTATCAAATATTGTTAAGCCATTGCTGCCGTTTGTTATCACCAGTAGTAGGATTAGCCAAGATTACTTGAATACCAGCGTAGTAGATGCGCTGGGGAGTGCCGGTACGCCCGGCAGCTATGTTTGTTGGGATTTGAGGCATGACCCTGCGTCGTTTGTGAAATATAATGATGATGACATTATAGCTAGCTTAACTGAACGTGACGAGGTTTTGTCTAAACGTGGGCTAGAGCGGTTGCCTTTGCTGCGAGTTAAACTAAATGCTTGTCCTATTGTAGCGCCGTTAGGTACGCTCGATCCCGCCAGTGAGACAAGAATTGGTTTAGATAAGTCTACGGTGCTAAAACATCACGAAGCAATACTTAAGAATCGTCAATTGGTTGAGCGAATTTTGCGCATTTATCCGCAGACACGGGTGTTTACCCCATCGAATGACGTTGATGGTGCGTTATACGACGGTTTTTTGGCCGATATGGATAAAAGTCGTTGCCGCGTAGTTGCGAGTTCTCGCCCCAAGGATTTAGTCGGGCTAAAGCTTAAATTTAAAGATGCGCGTTTGCCGGCACTGTTATTACGTTATAAAGCGCGTAACTACCCGCAAATCTTAGATGAGGATGAACGTGATACGTGGGATAAGTATCGTGCTGCTAGGTTGCAGCGAGATTTGCCAGAGTATCTTAAGCAACTAAATGATTTATATCAAAAAGGGGCAGATGATTTTATTTTACAGGAGCTACAATTATGGGCTGAGTCGATTTTACCTAGTGAATAATTAATATAAAGGAGGAATATGTCAATTTTAGTAACAGGTGGCGCTGGATATATTGGATCACACACAGTGGTTGAGCTAATGCAAGCCGATTATGATGTAGTGATTGTGGATAATTTTTCAAACAGTAAACCGGAAGTTTTGGACAATATTGCAAAAATTGTTGGTCGGCGCCCGAAATTTTACCAGCTTGATATTTTAGACAAAGCTGCTCTGAGAAATGTTTTTCAAAAAGAGTCAATTGAAGCGGTAATTCATTTTGCTGCGTTTAAAGCGGTTGGCGAATCGGTGCGTAAACCACTTATGTATTATCGTGACAATACAGTTGGCCTAGTATATTTGCTAGAGATTATGCAAGAATTTAATGTTAAGAAGATTGTATTTAGTTCCAGTGCTACCGTGTATGGTAGTTATAATAAGCCACCATTTACAGAAGATATGCCAGTAGGTACCGCAACTAACCCATATGGTTCAACGAAGATCATGAATGAGCAGATTCTGTCAGATGTCCATACTGCAGATAGCAGCTGGTCGGTTATGTTATTGCGTTATTTCAATCCAATTGGCGCGCATGAGTCTGGTTTGATTGGTGAGGCTCCAAATGGTATACCAAATAATTTGATGCCATATATTGCACAAGTTGCTACGGGTAAGTTAGAAAAATTGCACGTATTTGGCGATGATTATGATACACCCGATGGTACTGGCGTGCGCGATTATATTCATGTGGTAGATTTGGCCAAGGGCCACGTTAAGGCTGTTGCCTATACCCTGACGCATACTGGTGTTGAAAAAGTGAATCTTGGAACTGGTAAGGGGTGTAGCGTGCTTGAATTGGTACACGCTTTTGAACGCGCTAATGGGGTTAAGATTCCTTACCAAGTTGATCCTCGTCGAGCCGGGGATATTGCAACTTGCTATGCTAATTGCGATTATGCCAAGAAATTACTTGGCTGGCAGGCAACAAAAACTATCGATGATATGTGTCGTGACACTTGGCGGTGGCAACAGAACGCCGTCAAATAGTGTTTAGCGGTTACAATACGAGCATGATACTATAACTGTTTGACTATATAGACCTAAGATGTTATAGTAGAAGAATGTTTGAGCGCTATATTACTATTACGGGAGCGCGAGTTCATAACCTAAAAAATATCAACGTTAAGATACCACGCGATAAGCTTACTGTAATTACTGGATTATCTGGGTCGGGCAAGTCGTCGCTAGCTTTTGATACAATATACGCTGAAGGACAACGGCGCTACGTTGAGTCGTTGTCATCATACGCGCGTATGTTTCTTGGTCAAATGGATAAACCTGATGTGGACCAGATTGAAGGTCTCAGCCCAGCAATATCAATTGATCAGAAGTCTACTAGCCGCAACCCGCGTTCGACCGTCGCCACAGTTACGGAAATATATGATTATTTGCGACTTCTGTTCGCTAGGCTCGGAACGCCGCACTGTCCGCTTTGCGGTAAGGTCGTTAAACGTCGCACGGCCCAGGTAATTGTTAACGATGTTATGGCGCTAGGCGAGCGTCGGGTCTATATTGTTGCGCCAATTGCACGTCAGAAAAAAGGCGAGTTTGCTCATATACCCGAGCAATATATGCAGCGCGGTTATGCGCGCGCTATGGCTGATGGTATAACTTATGCGCTTGACGAATGGCCGACTCTAGATAAAAATACCAAGCACAATATTGATTTGGTAATTGATCGATTAGTGCTAAAGGAATCTGATCGTAGTCGAATTAGTCAAGCAGTAGAACAAGGTTTGCTTGTGGGCAATGGTATGATCATGGTAGTTGATGCTATAGATAATACTACGTATACGTATTCTGAGCATTATGCTTGTGTTGATCATCCCAAGGAGCCAATACCTGCCCTAGAGCCACGTTTATTCAGCTTTAATGCCCCATTTGGCGCTTGTCCGACTTGTAGTGGCTTAGGTAGTCGGATGGAAATAGATGAAGATTTAGTATTAAATGACAATCTTACTATATTAGAAGGTGCAATCTTGCCGTATAATCGTACCGGCACTCAGGGTTGGTGGCAGAAAAAGTTAGCTGCGGTTGCCAAGCGGTATGATTTTAGCTTGCGCGTGCCAGTTGGTGAATTAAGCTCTCGTGTTAAACAAATTATTTTGTATGGTACCGGTGACGATACCTATACTATTGAATATGAGCGTGGTAAAACTATCCGTACAAAATATGCTGGCGTTGTACCAGATTTAGAGAAGAAATGGCGCGAAACAGATAGCGATTTTGTGCGCAAGGATATTGAGCGATTTATGCGTGAGCGGGAATGCACTGTATGCCATGGATCGCGTTTAACACCGGCAGTACAGGCTGTTACGGTTCATGATTTATCGATTGTTGATATCTGTAGTCTAAGCGTCGATGACGCTTTAGACGTATTTAACTCGATTACTTGGACGGAGCGGGAGATGACTATCGGCCGCCAAATTTTTAAAGAAATTAAATCGCGCTTGGGATTTATGAAGGATGTGGGGTTGGGCTATCTTGAGTTAGGCAGATCGGCAAATACTTTGTCTGGCGGTGAAGCGCAACGTATTAGATTGGCGACACAAATAGGTTCTGGTCTGCAAGGTGTTTTGTATGTACTGGACGAACCGAGCATTGGCCTCCATCAGCGCGATAATGATCGTCTGATTGCTACGCTAAAACATTTGCGTGATATGGGTAATACGGTCATTGTAGTGGAGCACGACGAAGATACGATTCGTGCGGCTGATTATTTAATAGACGTTGGTCCTGGAGCCGGTATGAATGGCGGCACTATTGTCGCGGCAGGTACACCAGAGGAAGTAGCGGAGAATTCTGCCTCGTTAACAGGAAGATTCCTAAGCGGTAGCGAAAAAATCGTTGTACCGAATCGTCGGCGACCATATAATGCTAATCGTGAGCTGAGGGTGCTTGGCGCCCGCGAACATAATCTAAAAAATATTGATGTTAAGGTGCCACTGGGATTATTTACTGTTGTTAGTGGCGTGTCAGGCTCGGGTAAATCTAGTTTAGTTAACGATATAATTAGCAAGCAGCTGTCGGCGGAGTTGAATCACTCAAAATCGGTAGCTGGTGCGCACCGCCGGATTGACGGCGTGCAGCAGTTAGACAAGGTTATCACGGTTACACAAAGTCCGATTGGGCGCACCCCGCGGTCGAACCCAGCCACCTATACTGGTTTATTTGCCCCTATTCGCGAGCTATTTGCCGCCACGCCGGAAGCTAATATTAGGGGATATCAAGCAGGGCGCTTTAGTTTTAATGTACGAGGCGGTCGCTGCGAGCGTTGTCAGGGTGATGGCACGATTAAAATTGAAATGCATTTTCTGCCAGATGTTTATGTTACTTGTGAAGAATGCCATGGGGCGCGGTATAATAGCGAGGCACTAGAAATAAAGTGGCACGACAAGACTATAGCTGATGTACTAGCAATGACAATTGACGAGGCGGCAACGTTTTTTGCAGCCGTTCCAAGTATTTATCGCAAGCTGAAGACGCTACAAGATGTGGGCTTAGGTTACATTACTTTAGGGCAGTCGGCAACTACTTTGTCTGGCGGTGAAGCGCAACGCATTAAGCTTGCCACAGAATTGAGCCGTAAGTCAACAGGTAAGACTTTATACATTATGGACGAGCCTACGACTGGGCTACACTCAGCCGATGTTAGGCGGCTATTGGACGTGATTCAACGGTTAGTAGATAGTGGCAATAGTGTACTAGTGATTGAGCATAATTTAGATGTAATTAAGAGTGCTGATTGGGTAATTGATATGGGCCCTGATGGTGGGCTTGACGGCGGTCGTATTGTCGCAGCAGGTACTCCTGAGCAGATTGCAGCTGCAGGCAAAGGGTATACGGCACAATATTTAAAGAAGATATTAGCTAAGAGCTAACTGGTACTAAATTGCAAGATGCCCCCTACTAGTTGTAGGGGGCTGAGGCTTATGCGCGTTTGGCACGTTTGCGTTTGATTGGATCAAGTTCGGCCTTGCGCAGGCGAAGGTGTTTTGGTGTAACTTCAAGTAGTTCGTCGTTCTCAATAAAATCGAGACATTGTTCGAGTGACATTTCCGTATAAGGGGTAAGCTGGATGGCGCCGTCGGACGATTTACTGCGCATGTTGGTTAGCTGCTTGCCTTTACAAACATTGATCTCAAGATCTTCTTTGCGCTTGTTAAGGCCAACGATTTGGCCGGCATAGACTTCAACTCCTGCGCCGATATACAATTCACCACGCGCCTCCGCATTTGCTAGTGCGTACGCGGTCGATTGGCCAGTTTCTGCGGCTATTAGAGCGCCATTTCGCAAACCGGATAGCGCACTGCCTAGCGGCTGGTAACCGTGTGGTAACGAACTCATTATAACAGTGCCTTTGGTTGTGGTAAGTAATAGATTGTGCAAGCCGATAATGGCGCGCGAGGTTATCTTGTAGGTTGATCGAATAGTGTTTTGCGCAGTGGTTTCTTGCTTGATTAGCTCGGCATGTCGCGCTCCTAGTTCTTGCGCCACTGCACCAGTGAATTCTGGTGCTACCTCAATAAATAGCTCTTCAACTGGCTCCATGGTCTTGCCATTAATTTCGGATAGAACGACTTGCGGTCGACCAACTTCAAATTCATAGCCTTCGCGACGCATTGCTTCGATCAGTACAGATAAGTGTAATTCGCCTCGTCCACTGACCTTAAAGCCAATGCCATTTGGTTCAACTTGTAGAGACACGTTAGTCTCCAGCTCGCGATTAAGCCGATCGGCAATTTGGCGAGAAGTATTGAATTCACCTTCGCGGCCCTTGAAAGGCGAGGTGTTCGGCCCAAGATAAATGGATATTGTAGGTTTTTCAACCTCAATGCGCGGCAACGGAGTAGGGTCGATTGGGTCAGCGATGGTCTCACCAATTTTAGCATCACTTAAGCCAGTAATAGCAACGATGTCGCCAGCCATTCCAGAGTCAATAGTAATTTTATCAAGACCATTGTAGGTAAATAGCTTGTCAATTTTGGCAGGCTTTGTTTGCCCATTGCTGTCAATTAAGCATACTGGCATACCTACTTTAGCAACCCCCCGGTCGATTCGGCCAAGCGCATATTTGCCTAGGAAGTTATCGTATTGCAAAGATGTAACTAGCATGCGGAACGGCTTTTCGGGGTCGTTAGACGGAGCAGGAACTTCGTGAATGATTGCCTGGAAGATTGGTTTAAGGTCTGCGTCTTCGCTAGGATCATCTGGCATTTCAGACCATGCTTTGCCATCGCGCCCAATAGCGTAGTACGTTGGATACTCTAGTTGGTCGTCAGAGGTTGCTAATTCTAGGAATAAGTCAGCAATCTCGTCTTTTACTGCTTCAATACGACGGGCAGGCTTGTCGATTTTATTGATAATAACTAAAGGCTTGAGGCCAAGCTCCAGAGCTTTGCTTAGAACAAATTTAGTTTGAGGCATCGGCCCTTCGGCGGCGTCGACTATTAAGAGAACGCCATCTGCCATTTGCAGGGTACGCTCAACTTCGCCACCAAAGTCAGCATGCCCAGGTGTGTCAATAATGTTAATTTTGTAGCCATCGTATTTAACGGCTGTATTTTTGGCGGTAATAGTGATGCCGCGTTCATGCTCTTGGTCACCACTGTCCATAATGAGGTGCTCGCCCATTTCGATAGAGTTATCGCGAAAAGTATGCGATTGTTTGAGCAATCCATCGAGCAGAGTTGTCTTGCCGTGGTCGACGTGAGCAATGATTGCAATGTTGCGAATTTTGTCTGGTTTATACATAAAAATATGCACCATAGTTAAAACAGGTGCTTCCTTGCAGTCATTATAACACAAAAGTATTATATTGCCAAAGATAAGTTATTATGCTAGAATTATTTTTGTCAGGGTCGCTAGCTCAGTTGGCTAGAGCGCCTCGTTTACACCGAGGAGGTCAGGAGTTCGAGCCTCTTGCGACCCACCATTTTGGGGCACTAGCTCATTTGGCTAGAGCGCTTCGCTGGCAGCGAAGAGGTGAGCGGTTCAAATCCGCTGTGCTCCACCAGTATTATTGCCAAGGCGATTGCCTTGGCTTTTAATTTTATGAAGCATAATAAAAATAAAAGCACCCTACTGAAGTAGGGTGTAATAATGTCTGGTGGGCTGGAAGAGACTTGAACTCCCGACCTCCACAGTGTGAATGTGGCGCTCTAGCCAGCTGAGCTACCAACCCATGGTGCGCGCGAGAAGACTTGAACTTCCACGTCGCTTGCGACACATGCACCTCAAGCATGCCTGTCTACCAATTCCAGCACGCGCGCGTATTTACACTATAGCATACACGCCGGTTAGAGGCAATCTCACTTGCCTTGTTCGAGTTCGCGATAAGCGATTTTGCCAACTTTTGTTTTCGGTAAACTTTTGCGAAATTCGATAGCACGCGGTAATTCATATTTGGCAAGATATTGATTGCATAAGGACATAATTTCGTTTCGAATTTCGGAGTTTGGTCGCACGCCGTCCTTAAGAACGATGAAAGCTTTTGCGATCTTGCCGCGATAGGGATCAGGTATCCCAACTACGCTAGACATTAACACTTGAGGATGCTTACATATAACGCTTTCGACTTGGCTTGGATAGATATTGTAACCGCTACTAATGATAATGCGTTTTAAGCGCTGTTTGAAATAAATGTAGCCGTCTTCATCCATATAGCCAATATCGCCAGTATGTAGCCAAATTCGCCCGTCAGCATGTTTTTGCAGGGCCTTATTTGTTTCTTCAGCGTCATTAACATATCCGGTCATTAGGTTGGGGCCGGTAATTATAATTTCGCCTAGCTCACCATAAGGTTTATCGATGTCGGTGTCGGGTTCAACAATGCGGTAGAATACATCTTGTACTGGTATGCCAATAGTATATGGTCGGTAGCTGTCCTCTGGCGTAACACACGATACGGATAAACATTCAGCCAGTCCGTAACCTTGGATAAGGTTAGCCTTGCTTCCGCCTTTGCGAAGCAATTTTTCTACATCTTGTTTGAGTGTGTCGTCCAACAAATCGCCGCCAGAAATTGCCAGCTCGATGAAGCTTAAGTCAAGGCGTTTGATTCTGCGGTTGCGCAATAGGGCTTCGTACAATGTGGGTACGCCAACCATTAGATTTGGTCGACTATGACGCAAGATGCGATCAAAACGTTTGACGTCAAATTTTGGATACATATTGACTTTCATTGCGTTAACAAACATAGCATGTATCCCTACGGCTAGGCCGAAACCGTGAAAAATTGGCATAATACCAAGGATGCTTTTACCGGTTACGGCAAAGTTGGGAAACATCTCGCGTACCTGCAATGCCATGGAATTGAAAGAAAGATTGCTAAGAGCTACACCTTTAGGTAGGCCGGTAGTTCCGCCGCTGTAAATAATTGCAGCAATGTCTTTGCTTTTAGTGTGAACATTAATATCGCCGTAGTAGCGCACACCTTTGGCAATGAACTCTTGCCAGAGAATAACTTTGTCGCCGCGAGGAGGATCTTGCTTTTTATGAAGTAGAGGTATTAATGACGCTAGTTTCATGCCGTAGCGTGGAACAAAAGGTAGGGATTCTAGCGGATCAATAACAATGATCTTTTCAACGAGCGTATCATCTAGCACTGGCTTAACTGATGGCCAAGAAACATTAATCATAACTAGCCAGCGGCTGGAAGTAAGATTGAGGTAGTGCTTTATTTCTTCTGGTGCTGAAAGGGGGTGAAAAATGTTAGCAATTGCACCAATTTTATTTAGTGCGTAAATGGCGTAGATTGCTTCGGGGATATTGGCGCTACAGATTGATACGACATCGTTGCGCTTTACGCCCATGGCACGAAAACTACGGGCGGCTTGATTGACGCAGTGCATTAAGTCATCATAACTAATTAAGTTACCAAAATAATCGATGGCGGTTAGATTAGGGTTTTTAATCGCAGTTCGCTCTACTAAATCGTACATTGATATATTGGGGTACCGCAAAGACTTCTTGCGGTTGCCGTAAGACTTGAACCAGGGTGCCTTAGGTTTTTTTACCATAGTGCTATTATTGTATCAGATTTAAGATATTTTTGGTGGTGACTTTGACGGATTGCGCGCTGGTTGCCCACTAAGTAGGTTGAGCCGTCCGTGAGGGGGTATTTGTTGATATAATCGAGCAATACTACTGCGAAGTTGATAATTGTCGATTGCAATATCTCCGCTCAGTTGGAGAGGTTTGCCAAATATGATCGATGAGCGTTGTCGAAAGAGCTTGGGTTTGCCATTAATTGCAAATGGTATGATCGGTTTATGGGTAATATGCGCTAAGCGGACCGCGCCGGTCTTAAATGGCAGTAGTTCGTCACTCTGTTTCCATCGGGTCGTACCTTCGGGGAAAATTAGTACAATTTTATTAGCAGTCAACAGTTCGCGGGCGTGGGCCATTGATGTCTTAGGGTTATCGCGGTCTACACGAATAATATCAAGCCAATTTAATAATAGACTTACGGGGAAGCGGAACAATTCGCGCTTTGCCATAAAGTGTGGGAATCGGGGGCAATAAATGCCAATAGTAAGGGGATCGTGGTAACTAATATGGTTTCCTACAAGAATAGCCCCACCGCGCGGTAACCGGAGTTTGTTGGTTGGTTTAGGCCTCCAGATTAGCCAATAAAACGGCTTAATGATAATGTGAGCTAGAAAAATAATTAAACGATCCTGCACAACTTAAATTATATTATAATTAAGTGTATGAATGAACAACCGTTGGCTGAGCGTTTGCGTCCGCACGATTTACATGATGTAATCGGACAAGATGCCGCAGTTGAGCTACTACAGCAAATTATTAAAAGTAATCGTCCGAGTTCGCTAATTTTTTGGGGAGGACCGGGTACTGGTAAGACTACTCTAGCTAGAATATTTGCGCATGATCTGCAGGCTGATTTTGTGGAACTATCGGCCGTTAATGCGAAGCGGGCGGATATTGATCAGGTAATTGAGCGTGCTAGGCAAAATTGGAACTTGCGCATTCGGACAGTAGTATTTGTTGATGAAATTCACCGTTTTAACAAGGCACAGCAGGACGCTTTTTTACCCCACGTTGAGTCTGGCCTAATCGTCTTAATTGGTGCGACTACGGAGAACCCGTCGTTTGAAGTTATAGCGCCATTGATCTCGCGTTCACGTGTAGTTGTATTGAATCAGCTAACTAAAATGGATCTAAGGCGTATTATTAAGCGCGCGGTTAAACTATTGCGGATTGAAACTACACCTGATTTAGCGTTAATAGATTTAATAGCAGAGTTGGGTCACGGAGATGCGAGAGCTACCTTGGGCATTTTAGAGTTGGCTGTAATATTGGCAGGTAAAAAGCCATTAGATAAAGATATGATCATAAAAGCAGCCGGGACTCACGCGCCGCGTTACGATAAATCGGCGGATGATCATTATAATTTAATTAGTGCTTTTATTAAGTCAATGCGCGGCAGTGATGAACGAGCGGCGTTGTATTATCTTGCGCGTATGATTAGTGCAGGGGAAGATCCCAAATTTATTGCTCGGCGCATGATCATTTTTGCCAGTGAGGATATTGGCTTAGCGGGCAATGGTGCACTCTCGCTTGCAACCAGTGCTTTCTTAGCCTTAGAGCGGGTTGGCCTACCGGAAGGAGGTATTATTTTATCGCATGTTGTAGTAGCATTGTCCCGATCGCATAAATCGCGCGAGACTTATGATCTATGGCGTCAGGCGGAAGAGGCCGCTAAGCAATTTCCGGACGCTGAGGTGCCGTTGTATATTCGCAATGCGCCAACTAAGTTGATGAGTGACTTGGGATACGCTAAAGACTACCAATGGCGCGCTGGGTTTCACCATGCTAAGAAATATTTGCCGCCAGAAGTTGATGATTTTTATAGGCGTTTGTCAAATAGTTCTAAAGATCATTAGCGTGTTTTGCGTTTTTGTAGTAGGCGAGTGCTGCACTTGTTCCTAGAATTCCAGCAGCGGTTACGGCAACTTTACCGATTAGATTGACTGGGCTGTACGGAGAGATTTGTTCTGTAGTATGGGCCAGGTTTAGCCCAATTGTAGCTGCAAGAGCTGTCCACCGTGAAGCTTCGGCAACTTTGCCGATTGGCAAAGTATAAGGTTCTTGGTGTAAAGCAAATTTAGCTATACCATTAACAGCCCAACCCGCCGCTTTAGGCGCGTAAATTATAGCAGCATCGGTCGGGCTAAGTAGATTTGCTGCAAGTGCAGTTTTGATAAGTATAGCGCTTTTTGCTCCGTCAGTTATTGAATCACACCAACGTCCAGCAGGATAGTTTGCTACGCGAGTTTTACGTGCTACGAAGCCATCGAGTACATCGCAAGCTGCACCGATAGCAATTGCCCCTACGCCTTGAGAAATATTACCCTGTTTGATTTGGTTACAGCCGGCTATAACTAGTCCGAGTCCAGCTGCGCTGATTAGGTTAGGTATAGTGGCTATGCCGTAGGTACTTTCGGCAACGCGTTGGGCAGAACTTAGTTTTTTACCGTGTAGTTTATCTATCTGTGGCATGGGGGTGGTAGCCGTAGGGAATTTTCCTAGCATTGTTCCCCCGTGATCTGCTCTATGACGGCAGTTTTAAGTCTGTAATCTGGTGTGCCTTTGGCGATGGCATAATTGTCGAGTGATTCGGTGAGAATTTTAATTTGGTCTTGACTATACCAAGCCTTGATCCAAGCGGAGTTGACTGCAAGGTAGCGCATTATAGCGCGCCATAGGGCAATTGGGCAGTTGATGGCGTAAATAGCTTGCACGATAAGATGTAGAGAATTGCACGTAGCGCACCTATGCACGACCTTATTAGTGAATTGATCAGCTAGATAATCTTCATCTAATGCACCAATAATGCTGCTAGCTGTAGGCAAGGTTTTAAGTGCGGGCGCGCTATAACTGTGGTCAACAAAGTTTTTAAGTAATTTGAGTAGCATGCTACCTAGTTGGATGGTAGGTAGTGCCGGTAAATCATATTGAATTGAAGAATGTGCGTTGACTATAGTACTGTAGACTTGGTCGGGATTTGAGCGTAATTGCTTAAGTCGAATGGCTAGATCTGACTGATTATGTATTAGCAGCTGATGATTTTGATCAATAATGCCAGCATTAATTAATTCATTAGTAATACGCAAAAGATTAGCTTCGTCTAAACAGAAGATATCTCGGAGGTAGTCTAAATTACTCGATTTGAGGATGATCAATGATCGAGCTGCGTCTCTAAGCGTAAGCTTGCCGCGGCGATTGCGGACTATTTTGCTAATGGCAAGTATAGTATCGGTATTTGTTTTGTTAGAACGGTTAGCTTGCTGCAACTTGGTATAGGTTGTAGCGGTAAGAGATTTTAGCTTGAAGGTGTCTTTGTACAATAGACTATATTTACCCCAGATGATATTGGAGTCTTGACGATAGGTTACAGTGACACTATTATCCAAACAAATAGTTTTATAAGGACTATGATCACTAAGTTGTTTCTGCGCATTGATTAATTCGTTAAAAATAGGATCAGCTTTGCTATCATGATCAAATTCGAACATGGTAGCTGAATCGTCAGTGGCTACATACGCTAGTAAATGTTGAACAGACCGTTCGTTGTCGTAAGTCGTCTCTATATATAGAACATTATCTAATATGATCATAACTCTCCCGCATCTATAATGGTATTATACCGCATTTTAAAGAATAGAGTATAAGCAAAATATAGTTGCATTTTGCTATGATATTTGATACAATATCGTAGATAACCAATTCGCGCGAGTGGTGAAATTGGTATACACGTATGCCTTAGGAGCATATGCCTTCGGGCGTGGAGGTTCAAGTCCTCTCTCGCGTACCAGATATTATTTGCCCCAGTGGGGCAATTTTTAGTGCGCTTTTGGTGTGATATAATAGAAGCATGAGCAAAATTGGGGACTATTTAAACCAGCGATTGGTTGGAGAGGTGTTATCAAATGATAATATTCTAGAAAAATATTCAGTAGACGGTAGTATTTTGCAGATTACGCCAAAGTTGGTTGTATTCCCCAGAACTATAAACGATGTACGCAAAACAGTGCGTTTTTCTTGGCGCATGGCTGAGCGCGGTCAAGCAGTTACAGTCGTAGCGCGTGGGTCTGGGTCTGATCCAACTGGAGGTTCGCTAACTGATGGCATTGTGATATCTATGCAGAGCCATATGAATCATATTATGGAGATTGATACCAAATCGCGCTTAGTTCGAGTGCAGTCCGGTATTAAATTGATGGCGCTGCGCGAAGCTTTAGCGACATATGGTCTGAAGCTTCCTTTTGATGATGGATCAACCAGTGAGCGCACTATTGGAGGATTGATTGGATCTAATGCTGTTACTGATGTATCGCCCAGCGCTGGCAGTGTACTTGATGCTATAGACAGCTTGGAAGTGGTTTTGTCTAACGGAGAAGTTATCCAGACGGGTAAGCTTAATAAGCGCGAGCTAAGCTCTAAAAAAGGATTAGAGTCAATGGAAGGCGATCTGTATCGTTTTGTAGACTCATTAATTGAGGATAATCCGGACGCTATTGATATGGTTAGTGCGGGTAGGGCGCTTAACTGCACTACGTACGCATTAGATTTGGTTAAAGATCGTTCGGGTAATTTTGATCTCACGCCGTTATTTGTTGGTTCGCAGTGCCGCTTAGGAATTGTTACTCAAGTGATCTTCCGCCTCACGGACACGGTAGATGATACCGCAATGTTGGGCGTTGCATTGACAGATGATCAAGATGAAGCCGACCTGATCAATAGGCTAATGAAACTAGAGCCTAGTGAATTTACATTTATTGATGGGAGGACCTTAAGGCTGATGCAGGATGTTACTGGTTATCAGCCGTGGCATGTTATTACCCAGGATATGCCAAAAGCATTGCTGTTTGTTACGTTTGATGGCAAGCATCGAAATAAGCATCTTCGTCAAGCTGGCAAAATTCTTGATTCAGTCGATATTACTGATGCCAAAGTTGCATTATCTCCAGAAGATTGTTTAATGATTAGGACCCTGCGTGATGCTACCTATATTGTCAATAATTATGATAGTCGTTACGGTACGGCAATTCATTTGATGGATAATATTGCGGTTGCGCCAGAGGATACGTTTACGCTAGTTGAGCGTTTGCGCGATTTATTGGACAAGAGACATATCAAAGCGGGTGTTTGGGGAAATATTGGGTCCGGTTTAGTAACAGTTCGGCCAATTGTAAATCTTGCCAGTCTTGGACATCGGCAAGCAATTTTCGGGTTACTGTCTGAAATTACTAAACTTACGCGCGAATTAGGTGGGAATATCGCTGGGTCTGGTGGTACCGGCATGCTATTAGCCCCATATGCGCGAGCGGCAGAGCAAAGTGAAGTAACTAGGTTGTCAGATAGTCTAAAGCATGATTTTGACCCATTAAATATTTTTAATGGAAAGCCTGATGCACATGATCAAGATTTTTTGGTGCGCAGCTTGCGTAAGTCATATACCGTCCCGCATATTGATGAGTATAATATTCGCGCGTAGTAGCAATCGGTATGGTATAATTGGAGTACGCGCGCATGGCGGAATTGGTAGACGCGCTAGCTTCAGGTGCTAGTGAGCTTAGCTCGTGGAGGTTCAAGTCCTCTTGCGCGTACCAGGCATTGTTTTAACCCGACGAAGTCGGGTTTTATTAACTTAAGCGTGATAAAATAATAGTTATGAATCAAGTCGGCAGTAGGGTTGACCAATTAATTAAACTTGATAGTTGGCTAGCGCCCTATCGAGAGCAACTACAAGCACGTGAGACTGTTATTGCAGAACAGATTGCTCGGATTCTGGATGGTAAATCGGTTGGTGAATTTTCATTGGGACACTTGTACTTTGGTTTGCATCGGACTGCGGCTGGATGGATTCTTAGGGAATGGGCGCCACATGCTAGTGCAATATATTTGCAGTGCGATAGTAATAATTGGCAAGATAGTTTGGGGTACGTGTTTATCCCTAAGCCTAATGGTATATGGGAACTAGCTTTACCATCTGATAAATTAAAGCTAAACGAGCACTATAAGCTACACATATATTGGCGCAATGGTGACGGTCTGAGGCTGCCAGCTTATGCACAATACGTGTTACAAGATAAAACAACGCAGTTGTTTTCTGCTGTAGTGCTAGATGATAACAACGGCTATAGTTGGTTACACAAAAGCCCAAAGCGCCCTACTGTACCTTTGATTTATGAAGCTCATATTGGTATGTCAAGCGAAAAGCCTGAAGTTGCTAGCTACCGTTATTTTGCGGATCATGTCTTACCAAGAATTAAGCAGTTAGGCTATAACGTAATACAGCTGATGGCGATCCAAGAGCACCCTTACTACGGCAGTTTTGGTTATCAGGTGTCAAATTTTTTCGCTATTAGTTCACGTTTTGGGAATCTCAATGATCTGAAATACCTGATAGATCAGGCGCATGGTAGTGGAATAGCAGTAATTATGGATGTCGTCCATAGTCACGCGGTTAAGAATGAGGCTGAGGGCTTGGGGAATCTAGCGGGCGATCAGACGCAATATTTTCGGCCTGGTTTACATCCAGTATGGGACTCGTTTATGTTTGACTACGGCAAACCAGAAGTTGTACATTTTTTGTTATCAAATCTGCGGTATTTCTTAGATGAGTTTCATTTTGATGGGTTTCGCTTTGACGGTGTAACCAGTATGGTGTATCGAAGCCATGGTATCAATAAAGCATTTACAAGTTATAATGATTATTTTACTGATGATATAGATATTGATGCATTGGCTTATCTGCGTTTAGCTAATGCCCTAATTCACCAAATAGATCCGGATGCAATCACAATCGCCGAAGAAGTGAGCGGACTGCCCGGCATTGCTACTAGTCCTGACCAGGCAGGCTTTGGCTTCGATTATCGGTTCAATATGGGGGTAGCTGATCTATGGATTAAAATGCTAAAAGATCAGTCAGAGGAAGATTGGTCGGTTGGCAAAATATATCATGAGCTGGTATCGCATCGCGCTGAGGAAAAGACTATTAATTATGCGGAGAGTCATGATCAGGCTTTAGTCGGTGACCAAACGATTATTATGCGACTACTTAACAGTAGTATATATGATGGGATGAAAAAACATGATCATAGTATTGTGGTGGACCGTGGAGTAGCTCTGCATAAAATGATCAGGTTATTGACAGCGTCGACTAATCAAGGAGGCTATTTGAACTTCATGGGCAATGAGTTTGGGCATCCAGAATGGATTGATTTTCCGCGCGAAGGCAACGGTTGGTCTTACAAGTATGCACGTCGTCAATGGAACTTGGTCGATAGCTCTATGCTCAAATATGACTGGCTAAATCAATTTGATAAAGCCATGATCAAATTGGTTAGTCAGATTGGAGCTAACTCGATTGAGCATGTAGCCGTGGATGAGGCAAAAAAGATAATAGCTTATCAGCGGGGAAAATACATTTTTGCTTTTAACTTTTCGAGTCAATCTTATGATGCGATTAAGTTATATTGTGATAGTGGGCGCTACAAAGTTAATCTAACGTCAGATGACCCTAAGTTTGGCGGCTATGGCAATATTGACCAGAGCTTAGAGTATACGGCACGACAGGGTAGTTTTGCGGTTTATTTGCCGGCGCGCACTGCCACAGTGTGGTGTATGCTAAAATAGCAGTATGAGCTTAACTATATCTAGTTTACGTGGCCTGCGTGACTTATATCCAGATGACATGTCGCTGCGGAGTTATATTTTTAATGGTTGGCGTACCGTAGTCGAATCTTACGGTTATCGAGAGTATATGGCGCCAATGCTAGAACCGCTAGCGATGTATGCGGCTAAAAGTGGTGATGAAATTGCAAATGATCAGACGTATACATTTACAGATCGCGGTGGCAGGGAAGTTGCAATCCGCCCCGAGATGACGCCGTCAATTACACGGATGGTTGCTGCTAAACGTCAAGAGCTGCCATTGCCGGCAAGACTGTATTCCATTGCTAATTTTATGCGTTACGAAAGGCCGCAGCACGGACGTGAACGTGAGTTCTGGCAGTTAAACTTTGATCTGTTTGGCGATACTGGCGTTAGCGGTGATATTGAAATCATACATTTGGCATACGATATTGTAAAATATTTTGGCGCTACTAGTGAAATGTTCACAATCAAGGTAAATAACCGCAAGCTGACCAATTTTATTATGTGTGATTATCTACAGCTGAACAGTGGCCAAGCTGCGGCTATGATTAAGTTGCTGGACCGCTATGATAAACTGCCTCGATCGACTTTTGAACTTTGTGTTCGTGATATCGTTGGCGATAACAGCCAGTTGCTAGATAAGATTGATAAAATTATTCAAACAAATGAGTTGTCAGACTTGCCGGCAGTAGTGATAGACAGCGCTCCAGCTAAAGAATTAGCAACTTTGATTGATGCTTTGCACACTTTGGGCGTAGACAATGCACGTTATGATGTGCGGTTGATGCGTGGTTTTGATTATTATACGGGTACGGTTTTTGAGGTCTTTGATGAAAACCCAACTAATAAACGGGCGATGTTTGGCGGCGGCCGTTACGATGGCCTAGTGGCAATGTTTGGAGTTGAAGCTTTACCTGTAGTTGGAGCGGCACCAGGAGAAACTATGTTCGTGGAATTTTTGCGAGCGCACAGTCTAATCCCTGATTTGTCTGATGGTATTGATATTTATCTAATACCGATCGGCCATGCGAATTATATGCCGGCTGAGGTAGCTGCAAAAGAATTACGCGCCAAAGGTATAATTGTCGCAGTTGACAACACGCAGCGCAGGTTAGATAAGCAAATTAAAGCTGGCGTTAAGCATCGGGCAAGATATTTAGCGTTTATTGGTGATGAAGAGACCAAGAGCAAGACAATTCAGCTAAAACATTCAGCGACAGGTGAACAGCTAAATTTGACGATTGATGAAATTGCGCAAAAGCTAACGCAGTAGGTTATTAATCTGGTAAAATGGGAGTAGTATGAAGTATAGCAAGCAAGAGATTACAAAGAATCAAGTAGAATATAAAGTTGAGGTACCAGCGTCAGTGGTCGAGCGGTGCCACCAGAAAGCTTTACACCAGGTAGGCAAGAATGTTAGAGTCGCCGGTTTTCGTAAAGGTCATGCACCAGACGCGGTATTGGAGCAGAAAGTTGATCCAATGCAGCTAGCTGATGCTGAGTTAAACAACGCAATTAACGAGTCGGTAGTAGCGTTGATGCGTGACGAAAAGCTTAAACCATTAGATCAGCCGGAAGTTAAGGTAACAAAATATGTGCCAGCACAAACTATTGAATTTACGGCTAAATTTGTTTTAATGCCAGAAGTCAAGCTTGGTGATATTACTAAATTGAAAACCAAACAACCTAATGTAAAAATAGACGACAAGCAGATTGATTCGGTTATTGAGCGCTTGAGGACTAATGCTAGCACAAAGACTAAGGTCAATCGTGCTGCTAAATTGGGCGACGAAGTAACCATTGATTTTAAAGGCAGTGTAGACGACAAAGAATTTGCTGGTGGTTCCGCCAAGGGGTATGATTTAAATCTTGGGTCAGGTGCATTTATTCCTGGGTTTGAGGAAGGCATTGTTGGCCATAAGGCAGGGGAAGAATTCGATGTTAATGTCGTTTTCCCGAAAGATTATGGGGCTGCTGAGTTAGCCAATAAAAAGGCGGTGTTTAAAATTAAGCTAACGCAAGTTAATGAGCTTAAACTACCTGAGCTGAATGATGCCTTTGCGCAGAGTTTAGCAGATGATCTTAAAACTGTAGCGGATTTGCGTCGAGACATTAAAGCAAACTTGCTAAAAACTGAGCAGAGCGAAGCCCAGCATAAGTATGAAGAAGATTTATTGACCGAGTTGGCGGATAAAAGCAAGGTAGAAGTCCCAGATATTCTTGTCAAGGACGAAGTGCCAAACATGAAGAGACGCTTTGTCGAAGGGTTATCATACCGTAATATGACGCTAAAAGATTATCTTAAGCAGAAGGATTTGACTGAAGCTAAATGGGAAGAACTTGAGCTAAAGCCAGCCGCTGCTAAGCGCATCAAGAATAGCATGGTATTAACGGCGTTGATTGAGCAAGAAAAGATTACGGTAGACCCAGATGAGGTGATTGCTAAGCAGAATAAAACTCTTGAGCAATATAACGATGAGAAGATCAAGGAATATTTTAGAAAGCCAGAGTATCTTGCTCAGCTAAACCAGCAGCTGCTGACTGAGAAGGCGATAGCCCATTTAGTTAAACTAGTTAATAAAGGCAAAAAATAATGGGTTATTTAGTGCCTACCGTGTTAGAGCGTACTGATAGCGGTGAGCGCGCGTTTGATATTTATTCGCGTTTACTAAAAGACAGGATTGTGTTCTTGGGGGATGAAGTTACTCCTGATACAGCTAATCTTGTTATAGCGCAGTTACTATTCTTAGACTCGCAGGGCCACGATGATATAAGTTTTTATATTAATAGTCCTGGTGGGATGGTGTACGATGGGCTGGCTATATTGGATACAATGAATTTAGTTAAATCAGATGTTGCAACTTTTGGTGTAGGTCTACAAGCGTCAATGGGGGCGGTACTTTTGGCGTGTGGCGCCAAGGGCAAACGATATATGCTGCCGCATGCTCGAGCTATGATTCATCAAGTGTCATCGGGGACTCAAGGCAAAATTACCGATATGGAGATAGATTTGCGCGAGAGCGTTGCGTTAAAAGACGAGTTGACGAGCATCTTGGCTCAGGCGACGAACAAGGATCGTTCAGTAGTGCGGAAGGACATGGAGCGAGATTACTGGATGTCAGCCGAAGAAGCGAAGGCCTATGGTTTGGTAGACCATGTAATTGCTAGCGGTAAGAATTTGCAAAAATAGAGCATCTTATGTATAATAATTGCACTCGTGACGCGGCTGTGGCTCGTTAGCTCAGTTGGTAGAGCAGAGGCCTGAAGAGCCTTGTGTCCCCAGTTCAAGTCTGGGATGAGCCACCACGGCGTCAGGAGAGCACTTTATACAATTATTAAAAATTAAAACACCCAATTGGGTGTTTTAATTTTGCATTGCGCAAGCTATTTTAGATATGGTATTATGGAGTAGGCGAGAGCTGCACATAATAGTTAGAAGTCCCATGCATAATAGCCTAGTTGACAGCTACTGCAGCGTTTGCTAAAATATGAAAGCACAGTTTATGCGGGTTTAGCTCAGTTGTTTAGAGCGCATCCTTGCCAAGGATGAGGTCGAGAGTTAGAGTCTCTTAACCCGCACCATATGTTGACTATTTAGGCGATCTATATCGCCTATTTTATTTGGCGCCTTGGCGGATCAGTTACGCAGAGGTCTGCAAAACCTCGTAGGTGGGTGCAACTCCCACAGGTGCCTCCAGGTTTATATTTTAGTGTTAGTATGCTAAAATAAATAACATCTATGGGCGAGTGGCGGAATTGGTAGACGCGCTAGACTCAAAATCTTGTGAGCTTACGCTCGTGAGGGTTCAAGTCCCTCCTCGCCCACCATTAGTTAATCTGTAGTTAACAGACATTGTTAAACAGGAGGTAAGAATGATTCAGACTGACAAAGACGTAGTGGCCGGAGTAATTATCGGTGCTGCCATGCTCCTTATTTTGGTTATTATTATTGGTATTTATAATAAATTAGTTCAGTTACGAGTACGGGTTGACGAAGCTTGGAGCGATATTACGGTACAGTTAAAACGCCGTGCTGACCTTATTCCTAATTTGGTTGAAATTGTTAAAGGGTACGCTAGCCACGAAAAACAAGTTTTTACAAATGTTACCGAAGCTCGTTCTGCTATTGTTAACGCTTCAGCTAAGGGGCCGCAAGCGGTTGCAGCTGCTGAAAACCAGTTTGAGTCTGCTCTTAAGAGTTTGTTTGCTGTAGCGGAGGCTTACCCAGATCTAAAGGCGTCCGCTAACTTTCAATCATTGCAGGAAGAGCTAGTCGATACCGAAGATAAGATCCAGGCATCGCGACGCTTCTACAATAGTGGAGTGCGCGAGCTAAATACAAAGACGGCTACTTTCCCGAGTAATTTGATCGCTCGTTTGTTTGGCTTCCAAGCGCGCGAGTTTTTCGAAGTTGAGGATCGTTCTAGCGTTGAACAGGCTCCGAAGATTAAATTCTAGGAGGTATTTAGTTGTACAGTAATATAGCCGTAAACAAGCGACGCAGCCTCATTATTATTGGCGTATTCTTGCTTATAGGTTTTGGTATTAGTTATGCAGTAGGATACGTGTACAATGATTACACATTAACTGTGTCGGCGACTATTGGCTGCTTTGCTTACGCATTGTTACAATATTATGCGGCAGACCATATAGCTTTATCTCTTAGTGGTGCGTGTCAGGTCAGTAAGTCTGACTGCCCGGAACTTTGGCATGTAGTTGAGAATCTATCTATTGCTTCGGGTATGCCTATGCCTAAAGTTTACGTTATTCAAGATAACGCGCCTAACGCATTTGCAACCGGGCGCAATCCAGAGCATTCGTCCATTGCTGTAACTACGGGGCTGCTTGATATTATGTCTAAGCGGGAGCTTACTGCTGTGCTATCGCATGAGCTATCACATGTTAAGAATTACGATATTAGAGTGAATATGATTGTGTTTGGTTTATCATGTGCGATCGGTTTAATTTGTGATACTGTGCTGCGAATGAGGTTCTATTCGCGTAATCGCGATAATAATAGCAGCAATAGTTCGGTGGCTGCAGTGCAGGCTTTGTTGATGGTTTGTTCTATTCTGGCGCCGATTGTTTTAAAACTCTTGCAGCTGGCGATATCGCGGCAGCGTGAGTATTTGGCTGACGCGTCAGGTGCATTAATGACGCGTGATCCGGAAGGTTTGGCTAACGCGCTTGAAAAAATTAAAGATTATACTAAGCCAATGCAACGCCAACATGCAGCGTTAGCTCCGCTATATTTTAACGACCCAAGCGGAAAGGAAGCTTGGATCACTCGATTGCTTAGCACACACCCACCGATCGATGATCGTATAAAACGCTTGCGCGATAGTTTAAACAAGATGTAAGTTCGCTATGAAATCTACCGTTCACAATATCGCTATAAAAGAAGCAGATCTCTCGCATTGTGCTAGATTTTTTGCCCGACGACAGGTTCGTCTTACCGAGCAGGCTGTGGTCGCAGAACAAAAATTGGCCGAGCGAACTACTCGGCGTAAACGTCGTTTAGAATATTTGCTACAGCAAGCGATTGCACGACAGCAAGCGAAACAAGCTAGAAAGGAAGCGTCTCCGCTATATCATAAGTTGCCATGGCTATACTCGTTATTAACGCCTATATTTTTCTGTGGCAGATTGGCTTATCGTCCATGGCGTTGGTGCACGAAGAGCGTAGAGCGTGCGCGACTTAATTCGCCACACCGTACATTCTATATTACCGATCCGTCGCAGACGCGGCGTACTATTCGTATGCAGGGATACCTTGGGTTTGTGGGAGAAGTGTTCCATTTAATCTGGGATAACAAGCGACTATTTGCAAAGTATATATTGTTGTCAACAGTAATAACAGTTTTTGTTATAGGTAACTTTAGCCAGTATAATCTTAGCAATTTGCGTGACAGCTTGGTCGAAGGTGGAGTTGATGGCTTTCGCCAGATTGCGGCATTGACCTCTCAGGCCATCACTAGCTTTGGCGCAGCGCCAACTGGAGGGCAAGAAGTAGCTATGAGTTTTGTTGTGATTTATGGTTGGCTAACTGTAGTATGGCTTTGTCGAAAAATTACTAATGGACAGGCGAAGAAACTAAGACTACGTGACGGTTTGTACAATAGTGGTGCTTCGCTGGTTGGTTGGGTTGCTATTATTGGTACCATCATGCTGCAATGTATTCCAGCGGCGCTGGCTTGTATAGCGTATTACGTTGCTACATCTGCGCAGTGGATTAACTCGGGAATTCAGATTGAGAATATGGCATTTTGGATAGCGATGGTTTTGGTTGGGGTACTTACGATGTATTGGGTAACGCCGGCAGTATTAGCATTGATGATTAATACGTTGCCAGGCATGTACCCAATTCAATCAATTAAAATGGCGCGTGAATTGGTCGCTGGTCGCCGCTTAAGTGTTTTGCTGCGTTTTATCGTTATGGCCGTGATTGGTGCTGGAATTTTGCTTTTTTCAGTAGCGTTGGCTGTGATGTTTGATACATCGGTAATTCATATTGAGTGGATTCCTTTTGTGCCGTTGGTTACAGCGCTGGTATCGTCAGCAGTAGTGGTGTGGTTTGCGGCATATATGTATTTGATGTATCGTAATATTATCGATGATCCGACGCCGCCATATCATGTTGTGAGACCCAAAAAATTTCATTGGAAGAATTTAAAACGGTTAAATCGTATTAATGGCGCTACTGATAACACAGTTAAATAAATCATGAATGAATCACAGGCAAAGCATAGAATTGACGAATTGGTTGGCCAGCTAAATAAGTTGGCATACGAGTATTATGTTTTAGACAGACCGTCGGTTGAAGATAGTGTTTACGATTCGTTGACGGTAGAACTGCGTAGATTAGAGAAGGCCTATCCGGCGCTTATCCGGGTTGATTCGCCTACGCAGAGAATAGCCGCCAAACCTTTAGATAAATTTGAAAAGTATAGACATCGAGCGCGTATGATTTCAATTCAGGATACTTTTTCGGAGCAAGAAGCCCGTAGCTGGTATGAGCGCGTTCGATCTTATGTGGCAAAGAACTTTGATGATAACGAACTGGCGGAGTTTGATCGGGGAGAATTTTGGGTTGACCCGAAGATGGATGGTTTGGCATGCGCTTTGCATTATCAAGACGGCGTGTTGGTTAGGGCTGTCACTCGAGGAGATGGTTTTATTGGCGAAGTAGTTACCACGAACGTACGTACCATGCAAACTGTTCCGCTAAAGTTGCAGAATGATGATATCTTTAGTCACGGCGAAACTGAAGTTAGAGGCGAGCTGATTATGATGCGGTCGGAGTTTGAACGCATTAATTCTCTTTTACGGGCCGAAGGTAAGCCAGAGTATGCTAACCCGCGTAATTTGGCGGCAGGCACAATTCGGCAACTTGATTCACACATTGCCGCATCGCGACAGATTGAGTTTCATGCATATGACTTAATTCGCTATGATGGTAGGTCATTACCGACCAATCAGTCATCATACCAAAAGCTAAAAGAGCTTGGCTTTAAAATTAATCATGATGCAAAGGTAATTATTGGCTTTGACAATGTGATTGCGTATGCAAAATATTTTCGCGGTAATATTCAGCCGAACCTGCCATTTAACACGGACGGATTAGTGGTCAAGCTAAATGATCGTAGTTTGTATGATCGGTTGGGAATTGTAGGTAAATATCCACGAGGTGCTTTGGCATACAAATATCCAGCTGAACTGGCAGCTACTAAGATACAGGATATTGTTTTAAGTATCGGTCGCACCGGTGTGGTTACGCCGGTAGCGGTATTTGAACCAGTGCAGCTAGCTGGGACTACCATTCAACATGCGACTTTGCACAATGAAGATGAAATTGCTCGCTTAGACGTTCGAGTGGGCGACACAGTAGAAATTTATAAGGCCGGTGAAATCATTCCAAAAGTTAACCGTGTTCTCAAGGAGTTTAGGCCAAAACATGCGGTGCCATTTAATTTTTCGGCCGAGCTTAAACGGCAATATCCTGACATTAAATTTGAACGCAAATCAGGTGAAGTTGCGTGGCGCATTTGCAATAGGGGAAGTTTGACTACTGTTCTGAAACGATCAATTGAGCATTATGGTGATCGTGCGGCTTTAAATATTAATGGGCTGGGCGAATCTAATGTAGGTGCACTGGTTGACGCCGGTTTAATCAAGGATGTAGCTGATTTATATAAGCTTGATGTAGATAAAGTCGCGAAGCTAGAACGATTTGGTAGCATTTCAGCGGGTAATTTAATTCGGGCAATCGATGAAACAAAAGGGCCGTCTCTAAGCCGTTTTATTTATGCGCTTGGAATACCACATGTTGGCACCAAAACGGCGAACGACTTGGCCAATACAGTCGGCAGTATTGAAGCATTCCGGAATGTTACTTATAGTCAGTTGGCCAGCATTAGTGGCATTGGTAAAACGGTGGCAGAAGCAATTTTAGCGTGGTGGTCCGACCAAGATAACGTTGATCTAGTAGACAAGTTATTGAGTTATGGGGTTACGCCTTACCAAGCTATGAGAGGTAGCAAGCTCCAAGGAATATCAATTGCAATTACAGGTAAGCTTGATAGTATGTCGCGTGAAGAAGCTGGGGAGCGAATTCGGTTGCAAGGTGGTAATTTTCAAAGTTCAGTTGGTAAAGCGACGAATTATTTGGTCGCAAACAATAAGTTGGGAGCCAGTAAAATGGCTGCCGCAAAAAAGTATGGCACAAAGATTATTACCGAAAATGATTTGTTGGCGCTTTTAAATAACTAATAGATTTGTAAAAGGAT
>CAMYBM010000005.1 GCA_947253995.1 uncultured Candidatus Saccharibacteria bacterium
CCGTAGCTATCCCGACCGTCTAGAGTACGTTTTTGCCATTGTGTATTCATCTGAACGTTACCATGACCGGCGCCATAACGGCTAGCGCTCAGGTAAGCAATTGCACCCCAATCACTATTGGTTGGCATCCGAGAGCTGAAGGTACTTAAGTGATGGCTGTTTTGGGTGATGGCAACACCTGTCTGATCACCATAGGTGTTAGCTGGATCCTTGACGCCTAGACGGGTAGCAGTAGCATACATGCGACCGAGATTGTATGTTGCTGAATCTAAGCCGGACAGATGCCGCTGGTTTGGGAGAATGGTTGGATCGGTAGAAGTGCCAGTAGTTTCAAACTTGCCAACCCAGATGCCATTAAGTTCCTTGGTGCCAAAGGTAAAGGCTGGGTGCGTTGACCAAGTAGTTGAGCTAAGGGTACTCCTAGTAGTTGGGTAGTTACTATCAAGATTGCAGGCCGTGCGGTAGTCATGGTTGGCGCCAGTAGCACATTTAGCTGGGTGCTTCTTTGGAGTGTTGGTGTTTTCAAAGACAATGTTGAAGTTCTCCGGGTTAACTGGTTTGTCTGTACCATCACGGCGCATTACCTCGTAGGCGTAACGTGGGACGTAGGTGTAGTAACCAAGGACGTCTTGTTCGTCTAGGGTGGTTGTTTTACCTTGGTACTTAGCTAGTTTGTCTGGCTTAATGGTTACAGCGTTTGCCCACTGCTTCTTGCCATAGTCGTACCAGTCGCCTGGATTAGTGGTATCTTCCGGGTTAGCTATGGTTGTCCATTCGGCATGGTCTGGATTACCAGTGTACTTCACTGGTATCATATTCTTATCCAAATCAACGAGACAGGAGCTGCTGGTGTCACCTGAACGACAGGTACCAGAGCCTTCTTTGTGAGCGGTACGTTGGTACCAGTTAGTAAACTTTGGGGCTGGTTTAGCGGTGACGGTATAGGTAATGGTAGTTTGGTAAGTACCGGTAGGGAGAGTAGCAGGATTAAGGTTAGCGGCATAGAGTACCTTGGTCGTACAGTTAGTGAGACTGGTACAAGGGTTAGGGTTGGTATTAGAGCTATGGGTAGGATTAGCTGGGGCTACGTCAAGGATGGTAGCGGTAGTTGGCGTAGTTGAAGCTGTCGGGATGGGATTAAAACGAGAGGAGTGAGATAGTGTGTCTGGGTTAGTTAGAGTATAGCCCCATTGGTTAGTACCTAAGGCTTGGTTGTTAGTTGTGAGACTAGGGATTTGGTGGGAGGAGTTTAGCGTATTAGTCAGGGCGTTACTGGTAGCTTGCATCGTGAGGTTGAAGCCATAGGGCTTAGTAGCGGTAACGTGGAGGTTGGCGGCTGTAGTGTAGAGGGAGGAGGTAGAGTTGTAGGTGAAAGGTTGCTCGTCTTCGATGTCTAGAGTGACGTTATTGACGTGAGCGTACCGTGTCCCACCCGGGCCAAGAACGGCCTGGGCGGAAGTAACTGGGCATAGGGTAACTAAACTAACAGCTAAGGTCAGAGTAGCGGTAAGTGAGGTAAAGGCAAATAATACCCCCCCCCGTGATTGTTGCTGCTTCATATTAGATAGCATTTTTCTCCTCCTGGTTTTTATGTGCATTTGCTTTTTGTAGTTGCTTATTGCTACATCTAACCATAATTGTAATCACCTAGCCTAGCTTCGTCAAGTCCTTAGCTAACCAATATCGTCCAACGAGTTGATTAATACTTGTCGCGGACGCGCGCCATCTGGTGCGCTAACTACGCCCCGTTCTTCCATCTCATCAATCAAACGTGATGCTTTACCGTAGCCGATCCGCATCCGCCGCTGCAATAACGAAGTCGAAGCCTTACCTTCATTGACTACCACCTCGACGGCGCGACGAAAATCGTCGTCATCGCCGCCATCAAGACCAAGCCCACCATTAGAAGCATTACCGCTCTCCGCTAAGCGTGCAACTAACTCTTCGTTATATTGCGCCGGACTTTGCAGCTTTAGCTCGGCAACAATGCGATCAATTTCGTCATCTTCAACATTCACTGCTTGGACACGGCGCGGCTCTTTAATGCTATTCGTAATCATCAGCATGTCACCCTTGCCCATTAGACCCTCCGCGCCAGACGAATTGATAATCTGTTGCGACTCCATCTTGCTACGCACTGCAAAAGCAAAGCCAGCTGGCACATTAGCCTTCAATGGACCCTGAATGTACTTAGCGCGCGGCGCTTGCATCATAATAATCTCGTGCATTCCAGCAGCACGCCCCTTCTGGGCAATCCGCTGAATTAAAGTCGTCACCGTCTCACGCTCTTGCGCCTTCAGCGAATCAACCAAATCCGTATACTCGTCAACGATCAACACAATACTTGGAATCTTTTCATCTGGAAACTTACGGTTAAAGTCTTTCAGCTTCTTGATCCCACCACGTTCCGCGAACAACCGGTAGCGCCGTTCCATTTCATCGCCCAACCAAAGCAACGTTCGGGTTAATTTGTGTAACTCGTCAGGTGATGTGCCAGCGACAATTGGCGCCAACAAGTGCGGCATATCGTTGTACTGAATCATTTCATTACCCTTTGGATCAACTAAAACGAACTTAAGATCATCTGGTGAATTACGATATAACAGCGAAACAACGATTGCATTCATCATGACCGATTTGCCCGAGCCAGTAGTACCGGCAATTAGTAGATGGGGCAAGCCCGCCAAGTCCATTACAATTGGGTTACCGCTAACATCCAAGCCAACCGCAAAGGACAACTGTGCCTTGCTATTGCGCCACGCTGATGACTGCAGAACGCTCCGAATACCGACAAAAGCTGGCCGTCGGTTCGGGATCTCAATCCCAACAAATGACTGCCCTGGAATCGGCGCCTCAATACGGATGCTCGGTACCGCCAAGTTAAGCCGAAAAGAATTCTCAAGCTCAGTAATTCGCGACAACTTCACGCCACGTTGCGGTTTGATGCAGTACTGGGCTACGCGTGGGCCTAACGTTACATGGTCAACGCGACCGCTAATCCCAAACTCATTCAAGGTCTCACAAATAATTTCAGCGTTACGCGTAGTATTACCTGGGTCAGGCTCAGCATGCTTGTCGGATAAAAGTTTAATATCTGGTAACTTCCAGTTGGAATTACTTGGCAAAGTCACTTCCGGCGCCACCTTGTCTAATTTCACCGGTTGTTTCACTTCAATCTTTGGTGGCTCAGAATCATGCTTGAACAGCTTATGCGGCTTAGCTGCCGCTTGGTCAACTGCCATCCCAACTAGCTCTGGCTCAGCAAGCGGCTTCTTGGTATCGGTATGCTCGGCTTCGCTAGGTTGTTTCTCTTTATGCGATTCCGTCATTTCGCCAAACTTGCGTACCACTGCACGAGGTGAGGTCGAACTGATAAACAGCGCCAATGCTACAATTACCAATAAATAAATCACCGCCGCAACTGGCACATTAACTAAACGCAAAGTTAAGTCTGCTACTAACCAACCAACCACACCGCCACCATCAACCGGATCAGCGTGAGATAGCGTACTTGGATCCGGCAAAAATAGCTGCATTAACGCCATCCAAGTGATCGACATTAAGCCTAGTGCCGCTAAGACAGCCGATGAAGCGCGCTTGTCGGCATCACGAAAATTCTGTACCGCAAAATAAATCAAGACAAACGGAAAGATGTACGCCATCCAACCCATAATGCCCCGCATTAATTTTGCCAAAAAGATCACCGCAACGCCGCCCGCACCAAACATGCCAACCAAAATTAGTATGGCAATGATCATAAGACAGATAGCAAAAATTTGCCCCCAAAAGCCTTGCGGTAAAGCATGTGCTGGCTTGGCAGCAGATTTATTCTTTGGTGGTCGGCCTGGACCGCGTTTTTTCGCTGACATAAGCAATACCATTATAGCATAACACCGCCAAATAGACGGTGTTATAAACTAGTCGGACTCGCGCCATAGCTTCATTGGGTTTGGCCCAGTAGGCGTACGCTTAAAAGATAGCGAACGTTTAGTTGCGTCTTTTCTCGTAGTATCGATATTAACAGCATCATGCTCACGGGCAACCTTACTGTGCGTTATCGGGGTGTGTGCGCTCAACTTGTGCGGAGTAAAATGCGCCGCAACACTGCTCGACTTTGCCGGGCGCTGCGGTCTAGGGCTAGAAGATTTACCACGAATACGCGCTAGCTCCTGCTCTACAAAGGCAAGATCTTGCGCTGCAGCAGATTTAGTATGCTTGCCGCCGCCATTATTGCCAGAGTTAACTTCATTGATCACTGGGATGATAATCGGTGAACGACGGGTGCGATCATAGAGAATTTGGCCAATTTCCTCACGTAATTCCTTCTTGAAGTTTTCCAAATCAACGCGTTTACCGTTGTAGATTTTGCTTACCTTCTGACGAATATACTGCCTAATTTCGTTGATTAGTTCTTCGTTGTCACGTAAGTACACAAAGCCTCGCGACACTACATCGGGCGACGACAGGATCTTTCCAGTACCCTTCTGAACCGTTAGAACCACCACAAAAATGCCTTCCGTCGACATATGGATGCGATCCTTCAATACAATTTCGCTCACCACGTCGCCAGCATCATCATACATAATTCCGCCAACAGGCACACGACCAGTCTTTTGCGCCGTGCCATCGTGGTAAAATTCCACCACGTCGCCAGCATCACAGACAAAGATATGATCGCGTGCGATCCCACAATCAAGCTCTGCCAGCTCGGCGTTATGCACTAACATATGAAATTCACCATGGTTTGGTAGATAAAACTTAGGGTGTAAGGCGTTGATTAATTTAACATGGTCTTCTCGCTTGGCATGACCCGAAAGATGCAACGGGCCAATCCCGTAACGCTCAGTCTTGCGGTTGCGCAGGACATCCGACCCCTCGCGCATTAGCCCATCAACCGTACGCACAACATGCTTTTCGTTGCCAGGGATTGGGTTCGACGAAAATACAATAACGTCACTATTCTTAATTTTAACAAAACGGTGCGCGCCCGATGCCATGCGATTAAGCACGGCATTAAACTCACCCTGTGAACCAGTACAAATAATACACACTTCGCGGTCAGGTAACTTTACTAGATCTTCCATCGTACGCACGGTATCGTTTGGCAGCTTCAGCATACCTGTTTTAAGTCCAATTTCAACATTCTGCACCATCGAAAACCCAGCAAAAGCTACTTTGCGGCCATGTTCGGCGGCCGAAGCGACGATATTTTGCATACGATGAACCTGTGACGAAAAACACGAGACGATCATCCGCGCATTCGGGAACTTATCCATAATCTGATCAAAGCTCATCTTAATGTCATTTTCCCCATAGGCTGTAACCGTGCCTTCGTCTTCACAGTTAGTTGACTCATTCATGAAGAGCAGAATGCCTTCTTTAGCCGCGATCTCACTCATGCGATTCAAATCAAACTTGCGACCATCGACCGGATGATCCTCAAAGCGCCAGTCGCCCGAGCTGAGTACAACGCCCAATGGTGTACGCAAGACCACCGCCGCGGCATCGGGAATAGAGTGGTTAACTCGCACTAGCTCTAAGCCAAAATACTTACCTAACTGCGTCCGTTCATGGGTATCTGGGTTTAATTCATGATAATCTGGCTTAAAGTCAGTCCGCTCTTCCTCCATATTTTTCTTTAGCATACCAATCGTAAACTTAGTACTATAAACTGGCGCCGGTATACGCTGAATTAAATGGTGAAAAGCACCAATATGATCAAGGTGGCCGTGCGTGATTACTACTGCTATAATCTTAGATTTATTTTTCTCAAGATAAGTGATATCTGGCACGATATAGTTAATGCCCGGGTAATCGTCGCCTGGGAACAGAAAGCCCATATCAACTACGACAATTTCGTCATCATATTCGATGGCAGTCATGTTTTTGCCGATGCCCATTTCGCCAACTCCACCAATTGGAATAACTTTCAACGTCGGCTGATCAGACTTATGACGCGACTTACGCGCCAAGCTTGGAGTAAACTGTTTGCCGCCAAAACCATTGTAAATTGTCCGGTTGACTGGCGTATCCATATGATGCTGCGAGGCACGGGCATTGACATTGTCGCTCACTCGCCGTTTAGCTCGTTCAACTTCGCCGCGACGAATTTTTACGCTATCGAGCACGGCATTGCCCGTCTTCTTGCGGGTCGTAGCAACTTGCCGCTTACTTGTATCATCATTTTGCGCTGCTTTGATGCGCTGTTGTCCCATGTATACTCCTTTATAGTTAAAACTATTAGTATTTGTTCAGTCAAAAATAGTTTAAGACTCAAACGAAAATTAAGTATCTTTATTATAACAAAATCAGCACCTGATAGCAAGTGCTGATTTTACGATATATTTACAACGCCTACTTGGCGTACTCAATCGCCCGCGTTTCGC
The DNA here is from genome assembly GCA_947253995.1 of uncultured Candidatus Saccharibacteria bacterium. Lineage (GTDB taxonomy): Bacteria > Patescibacteriota > Saccharimonadia > Saccharimonadales > Saccharimonadaceae > Nanoperiomorbus. The sequence continues at coordinate 6,387 of CAMYBM010000005.1, forward strand.
GGATTACGTTAACCTTAATCGTACCCGGGTACTGCATGGTTGACTCGATTCGATCAGCGATGTCACGGGCTAATCGCGTAGCTGTCAAGTCATCAATTTTATCTGGCTGAACCATCACCCTCACTTCACGGCCGGCTGAAATTGCATAGGCATTCTTAACGCCTTCAAAATTGGTGGCAACGTTTTCCAGCTCCTTCATCCTCTGCGCAAAGTTTTCGGCACTAATATTACGCGCACCAGGACGAGCCGCACTTAGAGCATCGCAAACGCGTACAATTACAGCTTCCGGAGTTGTAGCCTCAATGTCGTCATGGTGGGCTTCAATTGCATGAGCAATGCGCTCATCCATGCCGTACTTGCGCGCTAGTTCAGCACCGATGTGATGATGCTTGCCTTCAATTCGATGAGTTACAGCCTTGCCTACATCATGGAGCAAAGTTGCCGTTTTCGTGATCATAACATCAGCTCCGACCTCGGCCGCAATCATACCAGCCATCTGCGCCATTTCAGTGGAGTGCTTCAAGACATTCTGCCCATAACTCGTACGGAACTTTAACTCGCCAAGTAAATGAATCATCTGCGGTGGTATACCAAGCACGCCACACTCACGTGCTGCATCTTCACCGGCGCGAACAACTTCTTTCTCAATTTGCTTACGCGCGCGTTCAACCGTTTCCTCAATCCTAGCTGGGTGAATTCTGCCATCCTTCAGTAACATTTCAACCGCCAGACGGGCAACTTGGCGTCGTACTGGGTCAAACGAACTCAACACAATCATTCCCGGAGTTTCATCGACTAATACATCAACCCCGGTAGCACGCTGCAAAGCTTGAATATTGCGTCCTTCCTTGCCAATAATTCGACCTTTCATCTCATCGTCGGGTAATGGTACTGCGGTGATGGTGTGCTCGGCTGTAACTTCTGATGCCATGCGTTCCATCGTTTGGACTAATAACATCTCCGCATTTTGTTCAGCTTGAGCTTCGGCCGTTTGCTGCTGTTTAGCTAAATAACCCAAAATATCCTGCTGACAAGTTTTTTCCACTGATTGTAACAATTTTGCTTTAGCGTCAGCCCGACTAAGCCCAGCAATCTTTTCTAGTTTACGCTTCAGCTCCTCTCTAGTTTCCTGCGCTTGCTCCTTCAAGTTACTAACTGCTTGCTCGTCATTACGCAGACGTTCCGCGCGGGCATCAAGATCTTCAATCTTATCTAGTAAAGTCTGCTCACGCTGCCGCGCAGAATTAAGTTGCTGTTTAGACTCACGTTTAGCATCATCTAAAATTTGTTTGGCGCTTTGCTCGGACTTGACGATCAACCGTTCGGCTTTATGCTCAGCGTCGCGCACCAATTTATCGGCCGATTTGCCTCGTTGATGTACAACTAATTGGCTAACTAAAGCGCCGGCAACAACACCACCAACCAACGCTACTATAACTAAAATCATAACTCCTCCCTTAGGTTAAATGATTTTATTAGTGCTTTGGTCGAGTAATATTTGGGGCGGCGCCATAATCTGGCAACGCAATCTTGTCATTTTCGTTATTTACCAAGCGAGCAATTCCTTGACTAAGCCAATCATCACCAGAGGTGGCAACAATTGGCAAATTACAACCATCGGCCAAGGCATTCATCGTTGCCAAGCCGATTCGTAAGCCAGTAAATGAACCTGGGCCTTTAAACACCACTAAACCTGTAAGCTGAGTAAAATCACCTTGCAGTATATCATCAATCTCACCAAGTAAAATTTTTGCTAGGGTATGACCAGCCTCTAAAGATTTATGCGCTTTTACTTTGCCTGTCAAATCAAGCAAACTAATTTCGCAAAGAGGTTTATCACTCCGCACTGCTAAAATCATATTTTTATTTTAGCATATTGAAACAGTAATGTATAATAATAAGTAGATTAAATTAAGGAGGAATAAAATATGCCTAAACGAGAACAGAAAGGTATGGCAGACAAAGCAGCCGATACTGCTGGCAAAAAAGCTGCCCTCGATCTGGCAATCAGCCAAATTAGCAAACAGTTTGGTGATGGTTCCATCATGAAGTTAGGCGATGCATACAAAATCAACGTCGAAACTGTGCCAAGTGGCGCACTTTCGCTCGATCTGGCGCTTGGCGGGGGCTATCCAAAAGGGCGCATTATTGAGATCTACGGGCCAGAATCATCTGGCAAAACAACACTTGCTCTCCATGCCGTAGCGGAAGTACAAAAGCAAGGTGGTTCAGCTGCCTTTATTGATGCCGAGCATGCACTTGATCCAGTTTATGCTAATAAATTAGGCGTGAACAACACTGATTTGCTCATCTCACAGCCAGACAATGGCGAACAGGCTCTGGAAATTGTTGAGACACTAGTACGCAGTAACGCCGTTGATATTATTGTGCTAGACTCCGTTGCTGCCCTTGTACCACAGGCCGAAATAGATGGCGACATGGGCGACTCATTACCTGGGTTACAAGCACGACTTATGTCTCAGGCCCTGCGCAAGTTAACCGGCATTATCAACAAAAGCCATGCAACTGTAATCTTCATTAATCAGATACGTATGAAGATTGGTGTTATGTTTGGCAATCCTGAAACTACTACCGGAGGCAACGCCCTAAAGTTTTATGCCTCGCAACGATTGGATATCCGCCGCGTTGGTCAAATTAAAGCCGGAGACGAAGTTATCGGCAACCGCGTACGGGTTAAGATTGTCAAAAATAAAATCGCGCCGCCATTTCGACAAGCTGAATTTGATATCATGTACAATGAAGGTATTTCCAAAACCGGCGATGTACTAGATCTAGCCACCGAGCATGAGGTGCTGCAAAAATCCGGTGCATTCTACAAATATAACGGTGAAACTATCGGTCAGGGGCGCGAAAATGCCAAAAAATGGCTAGCTGAGCATCCCGCCGAACTCGAAACTATCAGCCAAGCGGTACGCGATATTGTGATGCCTAAAGCCAGCGACGACGAGCCAGATCAAACTGATGCAAATCACGAAGATTAGTCCCGCAGTAAAAACAGCCGGCCGTTATAATATTTACGTTGATCACAAATATAGCTTTTCACTCGATGAACTGCAACTTGTTCAGTGCGGTATTGCCAAAGGCCAAGAAATTGATGCTGACAAACTCGAAGCCCTAAAATCTGATTCAGCCTACGGCAAAAACTACATTCGTGCCATCGACCTCATTAGCCGCCGCTACCGTAGTGAACACGAAATCCGTGACTACGCGCGGCGTAAATCTTGGACGGCTGACAACACAGAGCGTGTCATCAAGCGACTTTATCAACATGGTTATCTTGATGATGCCCGCTTCGCGCAACTTTATAGCAGCAGCCGCTACCAAAGCGGACGTTACTCGCTGAAGCGCATCCGTCTCGATTTAACAAAAAAGGGCATCCGCTCAGATCTTATTAATCAAGTGCTTGCCCAATATGATGACACTACAGCACTCAATCAACTTATTGCTAAAAAACGTGCTAAATACAATGACGATCAAAAACTAACAGCTTATCTTATACGTAATGGCTTTCGCTATGACGATGTCAGGCGCGCGCTCGATCAGCTAGATACTAATTGACCCGACAGCGAAAAGGGTTATCTGTAGCCGGGTCAAAAGCGCGATGATTTATGCCAAAGGCAGCTGATCGTGCTACTTGTACTGTTGGCGCATCAACGATGACGTAACGATCACTAATTTCAACAATTTGGTCGCGCCCGATGTACAATTCATCACCACAGCCAAAAAGTCCAGTGTGTGTAATAATATGATCAATTTCGCCAGTAGCAACATCAATGCTGTAATTAACAATCACGCCTAAACGGCGGTGATGCCTGTCGCGCACCCTTAAGCCAATAAGCTTAAACCGGTATTGCCTAATAGCTTTTAGGCGCACGATTGAATCACGATCAACTAGCGCTGAGTCGTCATCCACCACAATTCCACGAGAGCTAACTTCACGTAAATCGCGCCAAACTATAATAGTTTTACGCCCCCGCAAAGTTAATGCTACAATTTTCAGTTCATTTGGATCAATAATCAAGCTATCTATCCGTGCCAAAACGTCGCCTGTTTGCAAACTATGAACCAAATTGCCGATTAAAGCATTCTGCTCAATTGTCATAAGCTAATTATAACACATACCGGTCTAACGTAACGGCGTCAGCCACACTCCATTGACCGATAGTCAAGCGGCGTAACTCTGTAGTATAAGCACCAGTGCCAAGAATATCACCCAAATCAGCCGCTAACGAACGAATATATGTGCCACTACTGACATGGACCTGCACTTTAACGTAAGGGTAAACGTACTCCATAATATCCAACTGATAAATCACTACGCGACGTGGCGGGATAACAACGGCTTTATCTTGCCGTGCCAACTGGTAAGCGCGGCGCCCATTTACCTTAATTGCGCTAAAAGCCGGCGGCGTCTGCATAATTTCACCGGTTAATTGCCGCGCGGCACGCCTCAGCTCACTTAAAGTTGGCTGATGGTCGGCAACCTTTGTAATAATACCTTCAGGATCACCCGTGCTTGATACTTCGCCAAGCTTAAACGTAGCAACGTAAGTCTTATCTAGCTTGGTATAATCGGCTGCGCGTTTTGTCATTTTGCCAGTGACAACGATCAACAGTCCCGTCGCGAATGGGTCCAACGTACCACAATGCCCTACTTTGACTCGATGGCCAGCTTGCTGGCTCAAATAATATCGAACACGAGAAACACAGCCAAAAGACGTTATGCCTGTAGGCTTATCCAATAGAATAACCTGGTCAAACTGACACATACTACGATGGTATCACAAATTGGCTAGGATCCGTCGCTGGCGGTGTAACTGATGCTGCGTGAACGACAGGCTCGGTATCATTGAGATTTGCCTCTTGGTTAGCTGAAACCTGGGATGGTGCTACTGCGGCAGGATTACCTAGCTCTACGCTTTCCGGTGGCATTGGCGGCAAGGGCATACTTGCGCTAAATGCTGGCACTGGGCGATCAATAAACTTGGCTTGATGCTGGGCGCTATTAAGTGGTTGAACCAAATTCGCTGGCTGGACAAAAGCATTAGCTGACGGAAGCGGCTGAGTTGGCGCCGGCATTACTTCAGGCTGAGGCTGCGGCTGAGTTGGCGCCGGCATTACTTCAGGCTGCGGCATTGGCTGAGTTGGCGCCGGAGTTGCCTCGGGCTGAGGCTGCGGCTTCGGAGTAGCTGGTGCCACAGGTAGCTCATCTTGACCAGACTTTGGCAATGGCTCTGGCTCCAAAACAGCAACTGGCTGACTACTGGCAAGTTGACTATTTGCCTCGGCTAAAGCCTGGCTAACTTGATTGTTGTTGACCTCGCGCCGCTTTAACTCAAGTAACTGGTCAATACGCGATGACTGGTCGATCGCTGGATTGATTGTCTCCTCTGGAGCAACTGGTGCAACCCCAGCCAGAGTTGAACCATCGTATTGATCATCTACCGTTATCGTATCATTATCTTCGAGCTGCATTGAAGCATCATGATCATTTTTTTCATCGTCTTTTACCTCTGTAAACTCATTTTTACGATCATAAACGCTCGCCGTCGCTAAATTGTCATCTACAAGCGTAGGATCATCATAATGATCAAATTGCGCAGCAATCAAACGCTGATTAGCTCCTAGTTGCATTAGTTCGGAAGCCAATGCCATTACAGCGGCAGTCGTTGCACTATTGCGGAACCGATCAGTAGCCGAAATCACACCAGTCAACAATGCCGTAGCAGTACCGGCATCAATCAACGTATTGATATGAGCGTTCAACGATTTTGCTAGCTGGGCGATCATTTCTGAGTAGCAAGTTTCGCCCTGCCCTTGCCAACTAATAGACCCCAACCTATCTTGATCGCTGCCCAGGTTAATCGTAGCTGTAATCGCATCATGAAAAATCTTACCGTGCGAAGCAATCGCTTGGTCGAGATCGGCACGATTAGTTGCGCCGATAGCAATAATCAATTCAACATTAAAGTTTCCGTCCTCAAAGGTAATATCGTCCGATGTAATTTTCTTGCGATACGGCGTAATATAAACTTTGACAAAATCACCATCTGGATTAACGCGAAGTCGTTTTGCCTTATCCTTGCTGAGCGAGATAATAAAGTCGCGTAAACTATCCGCGGTATTATCAAAGGTCTTTTCTGGCTCCAAAAAATTAATACTGCCTGGGATTTGCCCACTGAAAACAGCGACGGCGCGCTTGTCTAACTTATTAATGATCATCGTCAATGCCAAAGCTGACGTTAGTTCATCAATGCTTGGGTTCTTCGATACTGTAATCAGAACACTGTTAACTCGCTGTAATTTATCAACTAATTGCTTGATTATTTGTTTTTGATCCATTTTTGTTCTCCCTATATAGGATATATAGCATCATTTTAACACGAAAAATTCTTCATTTCAACCTTACGCCCTTGATTCGGCAGATAATCAATATCAATTACGATATGATCTGGTGGCAAACAATTTTGTACCGTCTCGCCCCACTCGATAACAGTTACTGCTTTAGGATCAGTTAAGGTTTCGGACAGCTCAAGCGCCATGATGCCGGCATCCGGCAAACGGTAAAAATCATAGTGATTAAGCGTCAAGCCGTTACGGGCGGCGTAGCGGCAACTAATTGTAAAACTTGGTGACTGTACCGTCTCATGAATACCCAAACCACGCGCTATTCCGTGTGTCAATGTAGTTTTACCCGCCCCGACATCGCCAATTAGTTCAATAATTTCTCCACCATTCAACTTGGCACCGATTCGTTCGCCCAAACGTTCCATGTCCTGCTCTGTCTGTATAATCATAATTCTATTCTACCATTTTATAAACGCTTAAGCTTGTGCTAAGATAGTGCTAGAGGGTTTGGGTATGCTATTTATCGTCATTGTCACAGCTATTACAACTTTATTCCTACCAGCAGTGGCACATGCAACAATTGACAACCCAGCAACTAATACCAGCGACAATATCGTAATTAGCGAAATCGCGCCGAGCACAACAGGCAAAGGTTTTATTGAATTCTACAATAATAGTACACAAACTAGTTACGGCTGGCATAATTTCTTTTTTAATCCCCATATGTTAGGGATTGATAACTTTCCAAATATTACCCTACCACCAATCTACGGTCTTAGTAGCCTAAAGCCACACGGTACAGCAGCCGTTACGCTAGACCAAATTTGGCTATGGGCAATACTGCGCTATTTTGAATTTTTCAACAATGATGCGCTTAATGAGGTCAGTGATGCGCTCGATGAGCAACCGGGCTATTCATATCAGCGCTGTTTGACCCGAGACCAAGATGGCAATGCCTTAATTAGTGATCGTTTTTACTACGCCAAGTCTACCCGCGACAAGCAAATTGACTGCAGTGAAATAAAACTCTACGACCCTAAAATCTTTGATGCACCCAATACCTGCAAAGGCCTTAAATTTAACGAAATTATGACCAATGCACCAACCGAACAGCAGTTCGTCGAAGTTAAAAATATCGGCACCGAGCCAGTTGATTTGTCTACTTGCTATCTTACAACCAACCAAGATTGGTATAATGCCATAGCTCTTGGCGAAACTACTTTGCAACCAGGCGAATTTTATGCTGCCGGTTTCCCTTACGATGAAACCGATCCAAGCAGTCATTACTTATCGCCCACTAGTGGGCATCTGCGCATTTTAACTTCAAATCACCACGCCTTAGTTGATGAACTAACTTACACCAAGCAAAAGCCTGACACGGCACTAGCACTCGACGACACCAATCATTGGCAATACACTACGCTGCTAACTCCAGGCAAAGCAAATGATTTTAGCCAACCAGCCAAACAGCCAGCACCAAGCCAAAAAATAAGCCAGAAAGATCCTAAAATCAAGCAGTCGCCAGCACCCAAACCTCAACCCACCCTAACTAAACCTCAACTATTGCCAACTCGGCTAACTACACATAGACCAACGCTATCCCTTCGTCAGCCAAAATTATCAGCGCGATCGTTGCTTAGCACTAGAAAAACACCAAAAAGCTGTCCAGATGGCTATATCTTAAACCCTGATAGCAACCGCTGTAACAAGGTCACGCCTGCTAAGACAAAAAAGACCAACGCCGCAAATGACACGCCAGCTCCTGAAAAAACTGCCGTTAGTAATCAAGTGGATTATAGCGTTGTATGTCTACTGGGCGGACTTGGCATTATTGCGCTATTACTCGTTGGTTATCAAATAGCCAGCGCCAAGCAAGCAGAGAAGCAGAGGCGGCAAGCCCTCACCCTAACAGACACCAGAACTAAGCCTCAGGACCTGCCAACCGTTCCATTTAAATAGTACAATAGTGTTATGCGCATTCTTGGAATTGATCCTGGTACTGGCATTTTAGGCTTTGGCGTTATCGATGTCCCACAACATAAGACACCAGTAATGTTAGATGGTGGCGTAGTTGCAACACCGGCACACACCCCGCTACATGTTCGTTTAGTCGATATCTATGACTCGCTAAGTAATATTATCGAACAAACCAAGCCCGATTGTGTGGCCATTGAGGGACTATACTTTAACCGCAATATTACAACCGCTATCTCAGTAGCTGAAGCGCGCGGCGTAGTTATCTTAGTGGCAACACAGCATAACTTACCCTGCTTTACTTATACTCCGCTCCAGATTAAACAAACTTTAACTGGCTATGGCCGTGCCGAAAAAAAGCAGATGATGGAGATGGTACGCCTCCAACTCAATCTAAAGACGGTGCCAAAGCCTGACGACGCGGCAGACGCCTTAGCTGCAGCACTAACGCATTACTATATGACACACCGTGATCGACTAACAAATAGAGTAAAATAGAATTATGATAGCATATATCAAAGGTACCGTCATCGAAAAAGACCCTCACTCATTAGTCGTTGACAATAACGGTCTCGGCTATGAAATTTTCGTACCAACTTATACTAGCGAAGCAGCCGCAATTGGGCATGAGACAAAACTTTACGTTTATCATTCCGTCAAAGAGACTGCGGAGGAATTGTATGGATTTGCCAGCCTAGCGGCTAAACGCTTGTTTGAATTGCTAATCTCAGTACAAGGCGTTGGCCCTAAGGCTGCACTAGCCATCTTGTCGCTTGACCAAAGTAACGTTATTTGTAATGCGATCAGTAGCTCAGACAGTGGCTTTATTGCACATGCTAGCGGCGTGGGCAAAAAGACAGCCGAACGGGTCGTTGTCGATTTGCACGATAAAGTTGGTGGCGACGCCACTGCTAACGCAACACAAACTGTTATCGGCAGCGAGGCGCTCGACGCCTTGATCGCTCTAGGATTTACGCTCGCGGACGCCAGTGCTCTACTACAGAATGTGCCACACGACCTGCCGACCAGCGAACAAGTTCGACTAGCACTTAAACAGCGTTAAGTAATAATGTTACAATAGTGTTATGGGGATTCAACGTCTTGTAGAACCAACTACGCCAGCACCAGACACGCCAGAGTCAAATGACGAACTAAAAAATGAGCTTACACTGCGGCCGCAAACCTTCGCCGATTACATCGGGCAGCCACGCATGAAACGTAATCTTACCTTGGCAATTGCAGCTGCAAAGCAACGTGGGGAGCCAATTGACCATGTTCTACTTTATGGCCCACCGGGGCTGGGCAAAACTACTATGGCTGGAGTAATTGCCAATGAGATGGGTACTGGGCTGCGCGTTACTTCTGGTCCGGCAATCGAACGCGCTGGTGACCTAGCGAGTATTCTAACCAACTTACAGGATAATGATATTCTGTTTATCGACGAAATTCATCGCCTCTCGCGCTCGGTTGAAGAAATTCTATATTCAGCCATGGAGGACTTTAAGCTTGATATTGTCATTGGCAAAGGCCCTGCCGCTCGTAGTGTTCGGCTTGATCTACCGCATTTTACTGTTATTGGCGCAACTACGCGCACAGGGAGTCTAGCTGCACCACTGCGCGACCGTTTCGGACACCTCTTTCACCTTGAATTTTATAGCGATGATGATATCACTAAAATTATTCAACGTAGCGCCCAAATTCTCAATGCTAACATCACCGATACAGCAGCACGTATATTAGCACAACGTTCGCGGCAAACACCGCGCATTGCCAACCGATTACTGAAACGAGTGCGCGATTATGCCGAGATCCACCACAATGGCGAGATAGATCAATCAGCCGTAGCTGACGCGCTTAAACTACTTGAGATCGACAATCTTGGTCTCGACCCGGCCGACCGACAGATGATAGCCAAGATGTATCAAAACTACCGTGACCACCCTGTTGGCCTCAACACCATTGCTGCATTGACAGGCGACGAAGCATCGACTATCGAAGATTTTTATGAACCGTATTTGCTGCAGATTGGCTTTATTGAACGAACGCCACGCGGGCGGATCGTTACCAATCGCGCTATTGAACATCTTAAAAAAATGGGTTGTTTATAATAAAATATATTTATGGCAGAAGAATTACTATCACCCAGTGAGCAGGCGGATCACGACCGCAGTGTCCACGACTACCCTAAGCTTGATTTCGATAAAAACGAGTTTGTGGTAATTGATGTGCAGCGCACCTTTATGGGTCTAGTTACAATTTGGCTGTTTGCCATCTTGGGATTTATTCTAGCTCTCATATTAGCTTTAGTCATCCTACACCTGCCAAATCTTACCTATACTGATCTGGCAAGCTGTGGTGTAATTAGTCTAGGTGCGATCATCAGCCTGACCTATGGCCTAATAGCTTCCAGCGTCTACACTGCCAATACTTTTATCGTTACCAATAAACGCGTCTTTGCCCACATCCAGTACACTCCATTTGCTATGCGTACGCAAACTATCGAACTTAGTCGCATCGAAGACTGCAGCGTCGCGCAAAAAGGTCTACTTGCAACCCTTTTTGATTACGGTTCGATTCGACTGAGTACTGTTGGCGACGAACAAACATATCGCTTCTCATTTGTTGATCAACCCAAAAAGCAGTTTGCGGTAATTAACAAATATCTATCAAAAATTAATTCATCACCAAACAGTTAAACTATTGTTTAGCTTTATTATCTTTACGTTCAAAAGCACTCTCACGCTCTAACTCAGCGCGCAAAGTAAAAGCCTTGCACCTACCTTGGTTGTCGCAATCTTGAGCGCTATATTTATAATTACAGTTACCATTGGTCTCTTGCTTCCCCGCCTTCGTGTAGGTACATTGCTCGCCGTGCAAGGTAAACCCATCCGGATCAGTAAATAAAGTAGGCTCGACCATTGGTAAATTATCACGGCTAATAAAACGTGGATAATAACCATTTTGCTTATAAAAAACTTCGATTAAGGAGTATGCCATCGTATTAACTGCTTGTTTACGCAGCTGGTCACGTTGTGACGCCTTTAGATCGTTGCGCTGCAAAATGAAGAACGTACCTAATATCAAAAGCACGACGATTGCCAATGTCATTTCAATTAGAGTAAAACCGTTAGCTCTCGATTGATGTGATGCCTTTTTCATTAACCTCATTTTAGCACACTTTAACGCTTCCCGGAGAGAAAATCAATCCAATGTTCAAGATTGCTGCGACGTTCTTCTTTAACTGAAGTTTTATTAGCCTGCGCGTTAATCGAATTATCCTGCTTAATCAAAACTAAGTTCTCTCCCGGTTTGGCTTTACCAAGCAGAGCGCGAGCCGATAATTCAAGGTACTCATCAGTCTTGTAGTAAGCTTGTTCAAGTTGCAAATTCTCATTCTGTAATTCAATCAGCTGGTTATCAAGATTTGCTTGATTAATTTGGCTTTGATAATAATAGTTGCGATTCATTAAATTGATCGTTACAATCATGCATCCTAAACCAATAACGCATGAACCGACCAATACGGCATCAACCGTAGCAAGCTTATGCGCAAACAAAGATTTTAACCGCTCTAGCATTAGCGTTATTATATCATATCTGTGGTATAATATGCGTATCGGGGCGTAGCTCAGTGGTTAGAGCAGTCGGCTCATAACCGATTGGTCACTGGTTCAAACCCAGTCGCCCCGACCATCTTATATTCTGTCATAATAAAATGAGGCCATTTAAGGCCTCATTTTTGATTATTAAAACAACCTAAGCTGCTTTTTTAAGCGTCAAGAAACCATTACGTGGGTTTTCGGATACGATACGCCCTTCTGGGATTGCATCAATTGGTGTCTCTTTACCAGTTTTGCCCCCAACATTCTTAGCAAAGAAATAAATTGTTTGCTCACGACCACCGCGTAGCACGACATTTTTCTTGTGCAAGTAGTAAGTGACACCCTTAGAGTTAGTTTGTGAGTAAGCTGCCATAATCCTCCTTTTATGCTTTACACTAGTAGCATACCCAATCGACCCCCATATGTCAACTGTTTTTTGACTTTATTTGCATTAATTTAACGATAATACTAGCAACTACTCCAACCAATAGGGTACAACCTGCTAAGACTATTACTAAAATTAAACAACCAGCTAAATCAAAACTAAAAGTAGGTGCCAAATAGTTAATGTAATAAGGACTAGCATCCAACGGCTGCACAGTATAGTCAACTAAGCCAACTTTATTGGCGATGCAAGTAGCTAAAGCGCGATAACCCGCCTCGTGCAATTGGCTGGCACATGCTTTCTCTGCTATGTGATAATTAGTCTGATCAATCTGTCTCAGCGATTGACTCACCTTTTGCTTGGCATCATGATCATATAGTCCAATCAAAGCCAGCTTACCGGTATTAGTATTCATATGGTGCACAACATACTGTTGTAATTGCGTAGCGGCTGACTTAATATTCTCGATCTGTCCGTTCTGATCAGCTTGAATAACAACCTGGCGCAATTCAGCCATCTTTAAATTATTATTACGCAAGGCTAAGACGGCCAACGGCACAAAAATAATCATCGTAGCAATACTGCTCACGACAGCAATGGCGCGCCATGACCAATGCATCTTAGACGGCTTGATTGAGAAAGTTGTCGTACTGGACTTACCAAATGGCTTAAAATTGCAAACAAACTTAATAACCACTGCTTAAATTATAGCATAAGCTAAACCGTGGCTCGCAAATAATTAATAGGCTTACCGCTCTCATGGTAGCGCGCCTCGTAGCTAGTCATCACTAAAGCGTCATCATCTCCCGTAATGGCTTGATCATGATGAAGGTCACTAGTTACATATTCTACGGTAAATTGTTTGTTAAATTGTTCCTGCGACCACTTAAATAATGGTACGTTGTCGGTCTTAAACTGAACCACGCCATTATCAGCTAAAATTATGCGATAATCTTTCAAGCAGTTTTGGTTGGTTAAACGATGCTTAATGTTCGATTCTTGTGGCCATGGGTCAGGAAAAGTGATCCATAATGTGTTAATGCTACTTGGCGCGACTAAATCTGTTAAATGCTGCACTTCACTCCAGATAAAATAAATATTTTTCAGACCATCCGCCAGAGCTTGCTTAGCGCCGCTAATGAGCCGATCCGATTTACGGTCTAACGCTACAAAAAGCTGATCCGGATGACGCCGCGCTAACTCAGTTAGAAACAGCCCCGACCCCGCGCCAACTTCAAGCGTTATGCAATGTTGGTTTGCCGTAATTGTAGATCTTGCATCTAACCACGTCGCCGTATCGTAACAATTTGGCAGCGTTTTAAACAAAGCAAATTTGTACAATTTACGTTTACGGGAAATAATAAAATCATTAGGGTTAATTACTTGATCCATTAATTACATTCTAACAAACGCTTTCCAATTCTGCTATAATAAATGAGATGGATATAGCGCAATTTTCGAATACTTTCCTTACCTGGAATAATGGCATAAGATGGTTAAATATTTTTGCCATCTTAGCTGTTGGCTTGATCCTTTACAAGCTAACTAGCCGTTCAATTCAGTTTATGTTGCGCTGTACCATGCACCGTATCCCGCACGAGACAAAATTGCAGTTAGCTGAACGTCAAAAACGTTTGCGGACTATTGGTAATCTCTTCGCTGTAATTATTAAATTTGCCATTGCCTTTACGACAATTTGCGCTATATTGAATGAATTCAACATCAACCTTGCACCAATTATCGCCGGCGCGAGCGTTTTAGGTGTGGCGTTAGGTTTCGGGGCGCAAAATATCGTTAAAGACTGCCTAGCGGGCTTCTTTATCATATTGGAGAATCAATATCGCGTAGGTGACTATATTATCATTAATGGCGTAGGCGGTTCCAAACCTGAGGGGTCGGTCACATCAATCTCTTTACGGCGTACAGCATTAAGGGATCATAACGGTAACTTTCATTTTATTTCCAACAGCAATATTTACGAAGTAATTAATCGTACCATGGGCTATTCTCAATTCCACTTTACCTTTGCCGTTGAAAGCGACACTGCTGTTGACTCCATCGTCGATACTATCAATAAAGTTGGCGAAGATATGGCAAAAGACCCCAAGTGGCGAAAAGACATCATTGAGCCACCTCACTATGAGGAATTTGGCGAGATCAACGCTAACTCCTTAAACGTTCATACAACTGGTACTTGTATGCCGGGGCGGCAATGGCGCATCTGTGCTGAATTTAAAAAACGTCTAATTGTTGCCTTGCAAGACTCTGATATAAATATCGCTGACGTCAAAAATAACACCTAGTTTAAGGAATTAACCTAGATTTATTAAGATAAAAGCCCCGGGTTCTTAGCGCATAACCCGGGGCTTATCGAAAAAATAAATCTTCGCAATCTAAATGGTCGGGGTGACCCGATTCGAACGGGCGACCTCAGCGTCCCGAACGCTGCGCGCTACCAACTGCGCTACACCCCGCGACCGCTACCATTATAACATAACAGCAGCATCCTCGACACTACTGCAAGCTATTTAGTTGTCTAATTTGGCACTTGATCCAAACACTACTACAAAATCGGCCGTCGTATCATATCCCTTAAGCGGCGAGGTAACGACATTTACATGATAATATTGGGCTAGTGATTGCGCCGTACTTGTCTTCTGACTATTTAGTTGATACACAACTACTTCATCAGTTTGCGTCTTAGTCGGTGCATTGCCAACCTTCCCGACAGTAAATTTAGCCTCTTTTAATTGTTTAGCCTTTTCCGCTGCTAAGCCAGCTTTGGTTGAACCGTTTAACACGTCAATTGTTGCTGACTCGTTCGTGTCATTACTGCCCATTAGATTGGTTCTGACGTAGCTCTGAATTGCTGAATAGTCAAACACTCCAGCTGTCGGCGCTTCGCCGCGATAAACTCCACCTTCCGAGTAACTAGCAACTAAATCTGGTCCCTTATCTGGTCGACTAGTAAGTGGCAAACGATGTAAGCGGTCTGGTTTTAAGTCTTTGAGTACATCAACCAAAGTCTGAACATTGGCCGCATCAAAATCAGTAATTAAGTTATTGCCAATAGCATCAATTAAATTATTAACCGCTACTATATTCAAAAGCGTACCCGTCGATAATACTTTGCGCTGAATTGCTTGGATGATTCGCTGCTGATTCTGCTCACGTGCATAATTGCCGCTAGCCAATCCATAGTCACCTCGATTATGATTGCGCGCCCGCGCCAAAGCTAACGCTTTCTGCCCATTTAAATGAGCGATCTCACCATTCTTGTATTTAATTTTTGTACCAGAGTCGTAAATTCCGCGCTTATCTGTTGTCTCAATTTTAACGTCAACCCCACCAACAGCATCGACAATCTGTGTTAAGGCCGCCCAATCTGCATGTACATAATAGTGAATATCTAGTCCAAAAATCTCACCTGCCTTGTTCATTAAGGCCTTAGCCCCAGCAGCTTCGTTCTTCTCATTGGGATTGTTCCTGGTGTAGATTTCGTTTAGCTTGCCTTTAGTGCTTGCACCAGTTGACGTGTTATATTTAACATATAAATCACGCGGCAGTGACATCATGTAAGCATCTTTTTTGTTTTGGTCAAGCGACATCACCATAATCGAATCGGTTAACGAAGCGCCATCCCACTTGCTACCCTGCATCTTATAGCCTGATGTACCAAAAATTAAAATATTCGTCCGACCATTTTTATCCTGCTTGAGTGGCTTCTTTGTTGTTAACACACTCAGAAAGCTTCCCTTAAAAACTTTACCGCCAGCCATCATAATTTTTGCGCCAAAATAGCCTGCAACCATAAGAAGAGCGATAATGATAATAATTATGGTACGTTTTATCCATTTACGTTTAGCTGATCGGTGACGCGCGCTACGGCGAGGCTGCGCCGAATAGTCATCTGTGTCAGATTGGCTGTCTGACTGCGCCTCAATGTCTGCCAATGACTCACTAATGTCATCCGCAAGCTTGTCATCAAAGTCTAAATCTTTACCGGTTAGCTGATCAACTTGCCGCTCAGGCAGCTGATGCTTCACTTGAATGTTGTCATCAACTGCATCCGGTTGCTTAGTATTTTGACGACGAGGATGAACAATAAAGCCGTCTACGCTACTCTTATTTTTTTCTGACATAAGCAATAATAATTTTAACAAACTAACCCGGTCAATGCAATTGCTAAGTCCATAGATTCTCGCGGTACCGGAGTATACACCCCTACCGCCTCGTTAGCTAGCCTACTTAACCTGCAAACTAAGTTATATCAATATGGTGTATGGTTTTACTGTAGTATAATAACAATATGAGATCAAGAACTAGTCTACGCTTTGTTGCAGCCCTTATTATTGGCGATATTCTAGCCATTTTAGGCGCTTATTCAATTGCCTACATTATCCGCATGAAGGTCATTACCGACCCGGTGCAAGTTTTCGTTTCGGCGCGCGCCTTCTTTGGTTCATTACTATTCTTGTTACCCTTTAATCTAATTATTTTCCGCCTCATCGGGATGTATCGACAGCAGTATAACGTGCTAAGCATGATAGGGCGCGTATTTATTGGCGCATGTTTAGCCATGCTCTTTATGGTAGCAGTCGATTACTTCCAAATTAACCCTATCTTTCCAGCAAAAAAAATACCTGTGTATGGGTTCTTGCTATCAATTTTCTTACTATCAATTACGCGAGGTACTCTATACGGTATAAGATACATTTATCACAAAACGTCATCGACTTTGCCTAAAGTTCTCGTGATTGGCGACAACAATATTGCTCACGCTATTGTACGCGATATCCAGCTCAATGGCAGCGGTTATGACCTATTTGGTGTAATTGGAGATCGCAGACTCAAGTGGACTACAGCTAAAACTTTCGCCGAAGCTACCTTAGATTCGCAGCCTGATATTATCATTCAAGTAGCAACCGCTCGTAACCCACAAATTAACCGTGAATATCTTAATTATGCCCAAGAACACTATATTGATTACAAATTCGTCCCTAGCGACATTAGCGAACTAACGGAAAATTTTCATTTTGGACTATTCCTCAACGATATTCCGATCATGTCAGTATGCCCAACGCGACTAGTTGGCTGGAGGCTATTCTGTAAACGCGTCTTTGACGTTTGGGCTAGCGCTTGTGGGTTAATTGTTCTATGGCCACTATTTATTGCAATTTACATAGCCGAGAAGCTCTCTGATCCTAAAGGTAGTGCTATATTTAGCCAAATCCGTTTAACTCGCGGAAATCAAGAATTTAAACTGTATAAATTTCGCACTCAATACTCTAAGTACGATGGCACAACGCCCGAACAAGCCTTCACGATCATGCACAGACCCGACCTCATTAAACCGTATCGCGCCAATGGGGATTATCTTGAAGATGACCCTAGAGTAACAAAGATTGGTAAAATCTTACGCAAATTGTCGCTCGACGAACTACCCCAGTTATACAATGTACTCCGTGGCGATATTTCGCTTGTTGGGCCACGCGCCCTAATACCTCAGGAGCTAAACTCCTATAGCAATAAGCATACGATTCTTAATGTTAAGTCAGGCATTACGGGGCTAGCACAAATTTCAGGCAGACGCGACTTGCCGTGGGAACAACGACGAAAACTTGATGTATATTACGTCCAACACTGGTCTTACGCTATGGATCTACATATTCTGTGGCAAACGTTTTGGCAAGTGCTTAGCCGCCGCGGCGCTAAATAAGATTGCCAATAACAAATAAATATGCAAAGCGTTAGGTAGCCCACTGAAAAAGCAATACTGTAAAACATACGTAAGCAGTACAGCTACTTGCCAGGACCAACCAAAATAGCAAACCAATAAAACTAGCATTACAATTAAAACACCTAGACCGATCAAGCCACGTTCCTGTAATATTTCGATAAATTCATTCTGTACAATTTCGCGCGTCCACGTCGTATGGGTCCTTTTAGCTAATTCTGTACCAAATGAACCCACACCAGTGCCAACTAATCTATTCTTATAACTACTACGCCAAATAGCTAAAGCTTGATCGCTAAAATTCAACCGGATATTAGTTGATTCAAACACATAGCCGCTGAACCGAGGGTGTCTAGAGTTATCACTCCGAACCAATTTACGCCACGGCAATCTAATTTTATTTAAAGTCAGTTGTTCTACTACTTTACTTGATGTAATACGCCAATCTTCACTAATTCTCGGGTTCAATTGCACCGCGACGCATTGCAAAACTATGCCCAACAAACACACCGTAGCTCCGGTAACAATCAATACTATGCCTTGACGCCAATGCCGATAATTCTGTACTAAAACAACCAGCACACCGCAACTTAAGGCATAAATCGCGCCCCGCGACATTGTTAAGAATAGTACCAACAACTCAAATCCTATTAGCAATAGAACTCGGTAATTTGGCTTTTTGTAAAAATCTACCATTGCCCATAAAGTTGGTAGCAACAATAAGCTTCCTAAAAACTGCGGTTCAATTGCTAAAGCATTCGGACGAACGAAGCCAAATTGTTCTGCTGAGCAGCCCAAACACAAACCAAAATTTTTGCCAGCATCATAATTTAACCAAATCCCAGCACCAAACTGCACAATAGCAACAATGCACATTACGCCGGTCATTAAAAACAAGCACCTTTTAAGTGTTGGTAATAACGTCACAACTGTTTGACGCTTGAGATATAAAGCCGCAAGATCTAAGTAAAGTACTACAGTAAGACCAGCAACCATTAATCCGCGCAACTGATTACTTGACCACAGCACGCTAAGCAAACTCCACGCAGTGAATAAGCCTGCTGCCTGCAGTAAAGGCGTGCGTAATAACTCCGAACGTTGCCGTAAAATCATTGGCAAACCAACAATAGCTAGTCCAATAGCATATAGTAGAACCAGTGATACTTCTAAGTTGAAACTAGACAAACGAAGTAATTGTAAATTTGGTTGATAAGAAAACCAAATTATAAATGGCGCTACAAATAAATACCAACCAAACCAATCTTGTGGTTGAATCAGCAAAATAGTTGCCTTAAAGCGCTTAAGAATTACCTTCAATTATACTCCGTAACTGTTTAGCGAACTCCGCCTCACTAAAACGTTTCGCCGAGTTCACAACCGCTTTATTACTATAATCTAAACGGTTAAATTTTTGCAATGCAGTTGCTAAACTTGTAACAGTTTGACGGTCAAAGAGCGCACCGTTAACACCCGGCTGCACAATGTCGAGTGATCCGCCGGCATTTAAGCCAATAATTGGGCAGCCTGATGCTAGTGCTTCGACGGGCGTAATCCCAAACGGCTCTTTGCTGCAGAATATAAATCCTTCTGCCGCTTTAAAATACCCTGCTATTTCGCTAGCACCATTATACTTCGGCAAAAATTTAATTAATGGGTTGCCATTCGCCAATTTAACTAAATTATCATGTTCAGCACCATCGCCGATCAACAGTAAGGCACAACTGGCTTTAATACATGCCTTAATCGCTAAATCAAAGCGCTTCCAGTTCACCTGTCGACCAGCTACAACAAAAAATTTACGATCACCAAATGGATTGGTTGGCTCAACTGTTAGCTGGAGCAGCTTCTCAACTGCCACTGGTGGATGCAGTACCACTGAATCACGTCGATAATAACGTTTTATTTCATCCTGTACATATGTACTATTTGCTACTAGTTGACTAGGACGACGACTAATAACAAGATCTGCCCAACGCATTGGCCGAACTAATAATTGAAGCCCAATTCGAGCTAACCAATTAAATTTGCCAAATCCTGGGTTAGCAATGTAGCTATTATACATCCCCCAATAATACTGTGTAGGCGGGCCCTGCAAATAAGCGATATGTCTCGCACCGCTGTCATACCTGACAGCCTTTGCCTCAGAGTTGCAGATCGATATAATCACATCGAAACCGTGAAGCTTTAGATGGTTAAAATATAATAAACGTAATGGCGCCATAAACTTACGTAATCCCGCAGGGAAAAGATTCAAACAACCACACTTAACCTTAGCATCATTGAACCAACTAATGCGACGCGGACGATACTGCGATGTATAGATTGGCGCATCCGGATAAATCTGGTGAATAGCCCGTAGTACACGCTCCGCTCCACCAACTTCGGTGAGCCAATCGATAACTAGCGCAATCTTCACCTAGTACCTCGCAGCTGAGAAGTTAGCTTGGGTTGTAACGTAATCGGTATCGTCATTGTCGTCTCCACGAGATAGTAGCGTTGGTGTCAAAAAGGTATTTGGTGTATAAATCACTTCTTCACCAGCTGGAGTAATTCTGCCGGGAGCATGTTCCGAACCATAGACACGGTAAAACCGAGCTGAGTTTTGGCTAACTAAAGCGCCACGCACAGTTAAGGTACTGCGGTTGCACGAACCACTGACACTAGTCTCGCTATTAGTACTTAGACTGCGACCAATAGCTTCAGCGCAAGTAGTAATCCGCTTTTTGCTAACAAAGACACCGTCAAGGTGGCTAACATTAGCCGAGATGTTAATGTTGCCTGCAGCAATCACGGTAAGTGATGGAATGTCGTAGATGTTCTTAAAGCTAGCATTAACGTTGTTGCCGTAAATGATGTTATGGTCAATCGTTACGTCGCCATCAGAAACATAAACTAGATGCTGACCCGGTGCGAGATTGGTTGGTAGAGTATTCACAACGGTGTAACGCTGTTGGAGTCGATCTAAGCTAGGTGGCATGCTTGGTTGGTGATTGATCCGGCTAAACAAGCCTAGCTTGTCACGGTTAGCATAATCTAAGAGTGATGCTAAACTACGGTGGTGGATAGTTGAAGCCGTAAAACCACCGCTACCCATACCATCAATGCTACCATTGGCCATGAGGGCGTATTGCGACCACGATCCACGATCATAGTTCAAAGCATTACCATCGAAGAGGGTTGCGGTATGAATCCGACCTTGAGCAAAGGCATCTCCGCCAATGATCTTGATCTGTGGCTGTTTGGCTACATCAATACAGGCTAAGTTGGAAGCTACAATCGAATTGGCTAGTTGATCATCAATTGCTTGCCATTTATTTAGCGCGGCGTAAACGCAAATTTTATCGCCTGGCTCAGCAGCATTGCGTAGCCATTCATCGTTAAGATTTGTCTTGTAGTCGTAACTAATTGCGCCTTTGGCTCCTTGCCCTGGATAAACAACATTGTTTGGCTGGATGGTTGTACGAATGCAGCGTTTAATGCTGCGTTTGTCGATATTACGAGGCGCACGGCTGCTACATTCAACACTATTGAATTCTCTACCATTAATAACGACTGGGCCATCTTTATTAATGCGAGCGGCGTAGTCTCCCTTAAGCAAGACAGCATAACCACGCAATTCAATTGGCATAGTCTTAGTACGGCCACCAGCGTGACGCATCATGTAGCGGAAACTAATATCGTCACCAATGAGGGCGTAATCACGACCACTAGTATTGTTAGCAGTTGGAATAGCGCCAGCTTCGTTACCAGACATGATATGGCCTGATGGACAGTTGCCTCGCATAATACAGCTATTTGGATCTGGCGGTTCAACCGTATAATGGTATGGAATGTGCATGCAGACACGGTTAGAAAAGTTCTGCTGGTATGGTGAAGGCGACATACCGTAACCCTGGCCTGGCTGAGCGCTGAAGTTCTCACAGATATTATGAGAGACATCATCTTGCATTACGGTATACGGGTTGCCACCTTGACCGCGAGCACCTTCGTAATTAAAGACATTTGCACTGCCGTAGGCACCATCGCCTTGGCCCCAGTAAGCATTCTGGCGCCCAATTATATCCGAACCATGCCCCCAGAGGCTATTGTGGGAAATGAAGCTTACATCATTCTGGGCTTTAGTTGGACCGAAGAAGTCTGCCCTATGGTGCCAAGTGAGACGATCGGTTGGGTAAGCATTGTGCGTGCTAGTGTTGTAATTGGTCGAGACATTAACGTAATTTGAATCAATTTTACCCTCAGTTGCTAGGCGTGAATGCCAATTGTACGGGACTTCAACACAAGCTGGATTAGAAGTCTTTGGAACTGGATTCATTTTCTCACTCGGGTCAACAGTTAATGTGCCGCAAACCCTACGACCGACATCGTTTTGAGTAATTCGCCGTTGAACAGTCCAGGTTTGACTGTAGCCGCGCCACTTACCCGCAGACCACACAGCGTGTCCGCCGCCGACACCATCTGTATTGTAGTAAAAGTTTACCGTGCGATCCAATCTAGCCGGTCCATTTTGGGTGCCGGTATAAGTAAAGGTTACTATGTCTCCTGGCGTAGCTGTCCTTTGGCTAACATCGGCTTGGACGCCTATTTTCCAGTTAGGAATTTTAACTTTAACCGGTATCATCGATATCCTACAGTGACTATGATCAAAACAACGATATATGTATATCCATACTTTACAATACTCACCCTGTCCGCTATCGCTACAAAATTGAATAACTGACTTAGAGTCTAATGTTGCTGGTATGAAACATTGACTATCTGAAAACACGTGGTTTTCATTACCAGGATCACCTCTAAAGCATGACGTATAATCTATGCTCAGGAGGTGCTTTTTCCAAACATTATTGTACTCTTCCTCTATATCTGTCATATCAGGATTGGGCATAGGCGCACCCGTACCACAGTTGTACACCGTACCCGTGATATATACCGTCATAGGATTCTCGTCTTGAATTGTAATTAAATCAGCATACGCGTTACCATACTGTGACGTAAGCCAAAGCATACCGATATGCTGACCAATATCATGATGACATGAATAATTTATAGCTCCAGATGTATTCAAAAGGTCTGGGAATGAATTTTCATCTACGATGAAGCGCTCAAAATCGTTCAGTGGGTATGGGTGAGACGCATAACTAACCGTACTAAATAAGACACAGGACAATAATCCCAAAACAACACAGGCAATAAGTCTACCCCACCGATTCATAGTACCATTATACCATTTATGTTAAAATAATATAAATAATTAAAGGAGGTTTATGGAAAAGCAACCTGATGTACTAGTGGTGGGTGCTGGTATTTTTGGCTTAACAATCGCAGAACAGTTAGCAACCAAAGGGCACAAAAACGTACTACTGATCGACAATCGTAATCATATTGGCGGCAATGCCTACTCCGAATTTGATCCCGAAACCGGTATAGAGTGCCATAAATACGGCGCGCACCTCTTTCACACATCAAATGAACGCGTTTGGCAATACGTTAATCAATTTACTGAATTTACCAACTACATTCACCGCGTTTATGCTACACATAAACGATCAGGCGCGAATCGCCCAGAAGTATTTCCAATGCCGGTAAACCTCGGTACAATTAACCAATTCTTCCAGGCCAATTACACACCTGATGAGGCTAAAGCTCTAATCAAACAACAGGCCGCCAATAACCCAGCAGCTTTAGAAAACCGCGAGCCTGCCAATCTCGAAGAACAGGGTATTTCATTAATCGGCGAACCGCTATTCAACGCTTTTATCAAAAACTACACAGCAAAGCAGTGGCAAACACCCGCCAACCAACTCGCCGCTTCAATTATTAAACGCTTACCGGTA
This sequence comes from uncultured Candidatus Saccharibacteria bacterium, assembly GCA_947253995.1. Classification (GTDB taxonomy): domain Bacteria; phylum Patescibacteriota; class Saccharimonadia; order Saccharimonadales; family Saccharimonadaceae; genus Nanoperiomorbus. Next base: position 30,288 of record CAMYBM010000005.1, read on the forward strand.
CGCTATAACTACAATAATCGCTACTTCCGCGACGCACACGAAGGCTTGCCAAAAGAAGGCTACGAAGCTTGGTTTAATGCCATGATTGCTCATGCTAACAGCGGTAACGGCAGCGTAACAATTAAACTTAATACCGACTATTTTACCGACCAAGCAATCCAAACTCTACGCCAAACTAATATTATGACAATTTATACTGGACCAATCGATCGCTTCTATGACTTTCAATTTGGCGAACTCAGTTGGCGCAGTCTTGAGCTTAAAAAGGAAATTCTTGATACACACGACTTCCAGGGTTGTCCTGTAATGAATTACAACGATCTTGAACCGAAATATACCCGTATTCACGAATTCAAACACTTCCACCCTGAGAGATCACTAAATCCTGAGCGCTGGCCAGGGTATGCTGACGATTACAATAAAACAGTAATTGTCAAAGAGTACTCTAAAACTTGGCAACGCGGCGACGAGCCATACTATCCAGTACGTACGCCAAGCGATCAAAAGAAATTAGCTAAGTATCAAGCACTAGCCGAACAAGATAAAGCCAAACAAATCTACTTTGGTGGTAGACTTGGCGAGTATGCTTACTACGATATGGACAAAACTTTTGCTAGCGCGCTAGATCTGTCTGATCAACTCCTAAAGTAAACAAATTTACTTAAAATAGAGGGCCAAAAGCCCTCTATTTTTATTACCATCTAGTAAATGCTCCGCCTTTAGCAAAAGAGAATGTAATTCTACCGTGTTCATAGTCTTGATGCCAAGTGTTATTGCCATCATATATTTCTGGGCCAATTGGATAACCAGCTACGCCACACTCAAAGTTTAGACCCCTCCAAGTAGCACGGATGCCACCGCGAGATTCCCAGAAGCCAGTTTTGATAGTACCGACGATAGCACCTTGCTCGTAGTTTTGCCACCAACCACGACCGTCCCAATTTTCACCGGTGGTTGGGTAACCCATTGAGCCACCTTGCCAACCAAGTTGACTCCAGCGTTCGCGGATGCCACCGCGAGATTCCCAGAAGCCAGTTTTGATAGTACCGACGATAGCAC
>CAMYBM010000006.1 GCA_947253995.1 uncultured Candidatus Saccharibacteria bacterium
CTGGTTCTGGTTCTGGTGTTGGCGTAACTGGTACAAAATCTGGCGTGCTAGGAGTCTCCGGGGTATGCTGCGGCACGTCAAGCGGCGTTTTTTCAGGAGTGCTCTCGCCTGGAGTCGATACTGACGGCGTAGCTGTCTCAGCCGCGCTAGGCGCATAATTAGTATAATTGCCGCGCGCAGTCAAAACGTTACCGCAAGCAGTATTGACATACATGCTGCCGATCTTAACAACATTAAGTGATCCCTCGGCAACCTTAATTGTGTCATATACAAGATGCTTATTACCGTTATTGTCTTGCATGATACCGTAATTTTCGTAGGTACCAGCCGGCAGCTTACCGAATTCCACATTTAAGTTACCACTATTCATCAATTCAACTAAATCATTCATGCAATCAACCCGCAATTGTGGATCGCTCGACAGACGAGCACTAAAGGCATCAACTGCATTGTCATCAGTACGGTCGCCATTAAAGCCAAGCTTCTGCAGTTGCTCATCGCTCAGCAAGCGCGAAGCATAAATCGCTTGTTGAACTGGATTGGACACCGTGCCTTCAACATAATAGCTCTTGATTCCCTCAATATTTTGCGGCAATGGCGAGCTGAACGACGTCGGACTAGTCTTATTGCTTAGATCATAAGTACCATCGCCATTAGCAGTACCCCACAAATGGTAATCCGCAGCTGGCATATTAGCCACAGTGTATGTGTTTGCTGCAGAATCAAGATCGCTTGCGTCAAGCAATGTATCATCAGCCGCGTGCTCGGTGTCGCTATTGTCATTATCATACGCCGTGGCTGTAATCGCCTCCGCCTCAGGCATATTGTTTGCCCGATTGTTGTACACACTCGCCACCGCAGCTCCCCCGCTAAGAGCTAAAGCAATGGCCAACGCCCCAACCTTACCTAAAGTGCGCTGTCGCAAGCCCTCAACAACCCGCGTCTTAAAACGATTAAACCGCTGTTTCAGCGTTTTGTTGGCTTGGCCAACTCGGGCCAATTCAACTGACTTATCCCAGTTAACAAAATACTTTGCTACAGCTTGATTAATTTTATGATCATCTAGCGGTTCGCCAGATCGTACTGCATCGGCAGCTAACTTTTCGCCGTATTCATGAGCTAAATCATTAAAAATGCCTTTATACTCCCGAACCTTGGCAGAATCATCTTCCGACCAGCCAAACTGATCATGCTTATTCAGTAACTTGGCATAATTTTTACGCGCCTTCACTGCAGCGTCAAACGATGGTAACTCAGCGTAATCGTTATAACTATCAGCATAATCTTGCTTGATTGCTGCCCGCTCAGCCTTAGTAAAGAAGCCGTACTTAACCGCTACTGCAAATGGTAGCTTATCGATGTTGCCTGACTCCTGCGCAGACGTAATAAGTTCGTTTGACAAGTCACCCGTCCAGCCTTGGTAAACATTAGCTGTCTCCGTCTCTGTGCTATCGTTCTTCTTGGCAGTATTATTAGACCAGACCTTTTGCGAACGCTTATACAAATCGGCTTTGATCTCCGCATTCTTTTCTTCTAGTGTCTTAGTACTAATGACCTGGTAAACCCCCGGCTTAGTTTGATTAAAGTTGGACTTGCCTAGTTTAATATCTACCTTTAGTGGATCATGCTCATTAGCCAACGGTTCAGTGTTATGCAAAACTGCAGCCGTGTCTTTGTCTGGCTTAGCAGGTGTCGCCGATAAAGCAGCCGTATCGGGCTTTTTGGCCGCTGAATTAGGTGTGTTCTCTGAGCTGCGCTGTTTAAGCAAAGCGATTAGCTCGGCGTTTCTCTGCATTAGCTGTTTGTTCTGCTCACGCAAATCATCAACATCGTGCGCCAACTCCTCGCAGACATGTTGTAGCTGCTTTATGCTTTTTTCGTTGTTAGACATGCGCTGATTATAATTTGGCAGCATCATACTAGCTTCATGCGTATCCTTGAAGTCTGGCTGTTTATTATTCTCTTTGTTCATTTTGCCCTATCCTTTGTCATAATAATTATAATTACCCTTATGTCTAAAATAGCATAATTAACCAATATTGTGAATACTAACACTTACCAGACAGCCGCACGCAATAGTCACTTCATTTCAACCAAAAAGCAACTGCTGCGCGACTGAACCTAAAATTTGTTTTGCTTGGTACTAGCTTGACTCAATTCGCGCTGATGTTGCATCTGCCGGTTAAACTGTTCACGCCAATCGTGCGGCACGTTAATTTGCCGACGAGCGGCTTCTTCTATGGCCATTTCAACTGGATAGCCGTAAGTATCGTACAACTTGAACAGCTCTTCGCCCGTTAGTCCATCGGCCGACATCTTGTCAAATTCCTTTAAGCCCTTGCGCAATGTTCGTCGAAACGCGTTTTCTTCCTTAACCATTACGGCAACAACATCATCATGATGTGCATTCACCTCAGGGAAGAAGTCAATATAAATTTGTGCAATAACCGGCACAATCTCTGCCATAAAATTCGCTTCAATACCAAGATCAAAAGCAAAGCGCACCGCTCGACGAATCAAACGCCGCATAACATACCCCTGCTGTTTATTGCTCGGGCGAACGCCATCAACTGCCAAGAAAGTTGCTGCGCGCAAATGGTCGGCAATCACTCGCATCGATTGCTTGTGATCATCATAAGCTTTGCCACTAATCTTTTCGAGATGTTGAATGATTGGCGTAAACAATGTCGTTTTAAATACGTCCGGTGAATCGATTGCAGCCGCAGCAATTCGCTCTAGACCGCCGCCAAAGTCAACGTTTTTCTTTGGCAATAAATCAAAGCCTTGCGCCAATTTGACGTATTGCGTAAACACTTGATTGCCAATTTCCATATAGCGCCCACAATCGCAGTTAGGATGACAGTGCTTGCCGAACTTTGGATCGTGCTTAATTTCCGAAAACTCGTAGAAAACCTCACTATCGGGACCGCATGGATCGCCTAGCGGCGTCGTAGATGGGCCGCCGTTGCGACTCCACCAGTTTTTGCTGCCATCATAAAAGAAGATACGCGCATTCTCTGGCATACCAACCTCGGCACCATGCGCCTCTGAACCCATATCGCAAGTCTCAGCTTTAATGCCTTGTTCGGCAAATAGATCTTGCCAAATCTTAGCCGCCTCAGTATCGCGGGGTACATGATTATCGGGATCACCCTGAAAACATGTAACGTATAGGCGATTTGGATCTAGTCCAACCTCTTTAGTGAGAAAATTAAAAAACCAACTCAACTGCTCGCGCTTAAAATAATCGCCCAAGCTCCAATTTCCAAGCATTTCAAAGAACGTTGTATGGCGGTTATCTCCCACCTCTTCAATGTCTTGAGCACGAACGCACGTCTGCGAGTCAGCCAACCGTGTACCATCTGGATGCGGCTCGCCCAATAGATATTTCAATAACGGCTGCATGCCGGAACCTGTAAATAGTGTTGTAGTATCGTTCTCTGGCACAACTTTAGCACGACTAATAATAACATGACCATTTGCCTTAGCATAATCTAAAAATTTCTGCCTGATTTGTTCTGCATTCATTGCGTTATATTATAGTCTAATGCTGACTACTTAACAATACCGCCGCCAAGACACTCTCTCTCATCGTAAATCACAATCGATTGCCCAGGCGCCACCGCGCGCTCTGCTTCTACTGGCCGAACAATCGCACCATCATCCGATAGCTCGACGTACGCTGGCACCAACGGGGCGCGATGACGCACTCGCATTAGATAAGTTTTATCTTGCCGTGGTGCTTGATTGATCCAATGCACGCTACCTAAATCAATACGATCAGCAAAGAATCCTCGTGCATTAAGATTCCGGCTAACATAAACTTCATTTTTAGCCATATCCTTACCAACTACATAATACGGCAAACCGCCGCCAACATTTAGCCCGTGCCGCTGACCAAAAGTGTAAAATATTGCACCATCATGTTTGCCTAAGACCTTGCCAGTTTCACGCTCGATAATATTACCGCTTGTTGTTTCAACGTACTGCCGCAAAAAGTCTTTAATTCCCACTGTGCCAACAAAGCATATCCCTTGAGAGTCACGCTTTGCTGCCGTAGCGATGCCGCGCTCTGCTGCGGCACAGCGTACATCTTGCTTGCTAACGTACTCTGCTAACGGAAAAATGGTTTGTTTAATGGCATCACCCGTTACGCGATACAAAAAATATGTCTGGTCCTTGGACTCATTCTTGGCACGTAACAAATGACGCCCCGACGAAGCTGCATAGTGTCCTGTAGCAATCATATCGGCACCAGCCTTTAGAGCTGCCTGTAAAAACAGGCCAAATTTAACTTCCTGATTGCACATAATATCTGGGTTAGGCGTTCGACCCGCCCGATATTCTTTCAACATGTAGTCTACCACTAGCTGTTTGTACTCCGTCTGAAAATCAAACACCCTAAACGGTATTCCTAGATGCACCGCTACTCGCTTAGCATCTGCTAAATCAGCCGCCCACGGGCATTGCATTCCCGGTAAGTCCTGCGTCCAATTCTTCATATAGACACCGGTAACATCGTAACCCTGCTCAACCAAAAGTGCTGCCGACAGCGATGAGTCGACGCCACCAGACATGCCAACATAAACCTTAGTCACGATGCACCCCTGCCGACACGCCAGCGACTCCCAGCAATTCATTGACTGCAATCTTCCATCCGTTTGGCTTTAAATACCACCAACGCCAAGACTTATCTTCAGCTCCGGCGGTACGATAAAAAATGTTTGCGCTGCTTTTCATAAAGTTAAGCTTTACGCGCCATAAATGATACGAGCTGCTTACCAAGATTGCGCTTTTGACATCTCGCTGTGCCATTAATTTAGTGCTGCGTTTGGCGTTCTCTTCAGTGTTATTACTTGCGTCCTCAACAATAATGGCATCATTTGGTACATTATGATTAACCGCTCGCCGACGCATCATCTCAGCATTAGAAACGGACTTGTGATCTGCCGCAGCGCCACTAAAAATAATTAGCTTAGCCCAACCATGATGATACAAATCAATTGCCTTATCGGCACGAGCTATCGTATCGCCACCACTAACAGCTACGATTACATCTGCCGCAGCGCATCCGCCTTTGGTCGGTTGACTGCCGCACCTAGCCAAATCATCTTTGACCAGCAAACCGTTAATTGCAAAAACAAGCATGACGACTAGTGCAACAACTGCACCGCTAACCAAAATAATAATTTTAGCCGGCTTAATCACTTAGTCCTCCGAATCGCAGCTGCTCTTTAAGTGTAGGTGCTAGAATTGCTTTAAGTTCTGGTAAACTATCCTCCGTAAACAGGCGCCCAAGCGACAAACGCAAAGACCCATCAACCAACTCTGGAGTTAACCCCATGGCTAATAAAACATGCGAGCGTGTACCCTTGTTTGCGGCGCACGCCGAACCAGTAGACACCATAATTCCCCGTTCGTCCAAGGCAAACACAGCTCGCTCACCGTCCAGTCCCGCTACAGCAAAATTAATAATAGCCGGTGACTGATGTTTTTGATTTTCAGTAATCTGCACTCCAGGTATCTCGGATCGCAAATACTTTACAATGCTATTACGTAGTTTGCCCAGGCGTTTTGTCTCGCTCTTACGCAAGTGTTCAGCAAGTGCCAACGCCACGGCAAAGCCTACGGCACTAGCAACATTTTCCGTACCAGCACGCAGACCATGCTCTTGGCCTCCGCCGCGCAGAAGAGGTTTTAAAACAATACCGCCCCTAATATAAAGCAATCCAACCTGCTTTGGCCCATAGCATTTCGCCGCGTTAAGTGTCATTAAATCGACGCCCAAGCGGGCAACATTCAAATCGCACAAACCAGCCGCCTGCGAAGCATCGGTGTGTAGCAGCAATTGACGCCTCACGCCACGAGATCGGCGATCAGATCGTATGCTAGCAATAACAGCAGCTATTGCGCCAAGATCAGCCACAATGCCTGTCTCGCTGTTGACGTAACAGACTGACACTAACTCGACATTATCATCAATTGCTTTGCGTAATTGTTCAAGATTAACCATGCCGCTGTGATCAACCGGTAGAATTTTACCACCGCGCGAACGTACCACGTCAAGCACCGCCGGATGCTCAGTGTTCAGAGTAACTACTGTACCATCCACGCCATTAATCGCCAAATTATCTGACTCAGTGGCGCCTGCTGTCATAATTATCTCTGCCGGACGGGCACCAATCACACTAGCTAACTTGTGCCTAGCTTCATCCAAAGCCTGTCGCGTTCGTACTGCAGCCAAGTACGCAGCAGAAGGATTGAAAAATTGTTCACTAAAATAAGGCGACATTGCCTTAGCTACTCGCCGATCAACCGGCGTCGCTGCTGCATGATCCAAATAAATCATTATTTCTATTTTATAACATTTTAAAATTCAATGTTATAGACACGCCTAACATTTTGCGTAGTTTGATCAGCAACGCGCTCAATACTAAGATGACGCTGATTCGCCAGCCAATTAGCTGTTTGCGCTATATAGCTCGGTTGATTCGGCTTCCCCCGATAAGGCTTCGGTGCTAAATACGGCGCGTCCGTTTCCAATACGATACGCGATAATGGCATTTTGGCATAAACTTGCATTAGCTCGGGGTCACGATTAAACGTTGCAATTCCATTCAAGCCTACATACAATCCATAATCAAGCACCCATTCAAGATTGGCCAAATTATCCGTATAACTATGCACAACTCCCCGTACTACGAACGGCAAAGCTTGCAAAATTTGTTTAAGGTCGCAGAATGCATCTCCGCCTTTACCGGAACGAATGTGCATCGATACCGGCAAAGCTAGCTCGTGTGCCAGCTCAAGTTGTTCCTTCAGCGTCTTTATCTGCAGCTGATGGCTCACCAAATCGTAATAGTAATCGAGTCCAATTTCACCAATGCCGCGAACAACAGCCTTATGCTCAACTGTCAGCTGACGGATAGTTGCAAGGTAATTTTTGGGCAAGTTGCTGGCCTCGTGTGGGTGTACTCCCAAAAATGCATAGGTGGTAACGCCGTATACTTGATGATATTTTGTAGCGAACTCTAGTGCTGACGCCAAATCGGCCATTGCTCCAGACATTGTCACTACGCCACCAACGCCACTTTCGGCAGCTAGTTTTAGAACTGACTCCGCTGACAGGGGGTAATCTACGTCATGAATATGACAGTGACTATCAATCAACATGATCAATTCTCGGAAATAGGATCGGCGTATCTTTCGGCACAAAATCTCCGCCAAAAATCAGCTGGATCTTATCCGCCGTCTCCGGCATAAAAGGTCGCACTAACAAACCAACGCGATTAATATCGTTCACTAAAGTTGCAAAAATAGCCTGTAAGCGATCACTACGTTCCGGCTCTTCCTCCTTCGCAACCTGCCACGGCGCAGTTTGCTCAATATACTGATTAAGTCTCTGAATATAAACGAACACGCTTTCCAGGGCAGACGCCAAATTAAATGCATCCATGTTTACCTTATAATTTGCCGTTACGGCTTCAGTATCGTCTTTCAACTCATCGCAATCGGTAAGTCTAGTCAAATCGCTCTGGAGATATTTGCGTGCCATCGCCGATGTACGCGCTATCAAGTTTCCTAACCCATTGGCTAGCTCACCGTTGTACGCCGCCGCAAACTTTTCTGCAGTGTAGTCACCATCATCAAATGTCGGAATGTGCCGAGTCAAATAATATCGAAACGCGTCGACGCCGTATTTGTCAATCACCGCAAGCGGGCTAACTACATTGCCCAAGCTCTTACTCATTTTTGTGCCGTTCACGCCAATATGCCCGTGCACCAACAAACGACGCGGTAATTCTAGCCCCAAAGCGAGCAGCATAGCTGGCCAAATAATTGCATGAAAACGGATAATATCTTTGCCAACTACTTGTACATCAGCTGGCCAATATCCGCTATCAAACTCGTCTGGATATCCTAACACCGTCAAGTAATTCGACAAGGCGTCAATCCACACGTACATGACCTGTGTATCATCGTTTGGCACCGGTATACCCCAGGTTAATTTTGATTTTGGTCGCGAGATTGATACATCCTTAGCACCGTCTTTAATTAACGCCAGCAATTCTTTTCCGCGGCTAGCAGGCAACACCGCTCGCTGAATAAAATCCTTAATCTTATCTGTGAATTGCGATACCTTAAGGTAGTAGTTCTCTTCACTCAATTTATCGTACGGCTTTTTATGATCAGGGCAAACGAAACCGTTCTCCTTCGCTTCTTGATCTGGCACAAACGATTCGCAGCCAGTACAAGCCCAGCCTTCATACTTACCTTTATAAATTACTCCCGCATCAAATAACTTTTGCCAAATTAGCTGCGCCCGACGCACATGTGTCGGATCTGAAGTTCGTACATTAATTACATGCTGTTTTACTAACGATTGCTGTGCCAAAGGCGTAGCAATCGCACCAACATCCACGCCTAATGCCAAATTTAGCGCCGCCCGCATCTTTTGAAATTCTGGTTGCAAATCATCCACAAACTGTTGCGGCGTCTTGCCACTAGCCAACGCCTTCTGCTCAACCTTGGTGCCGTGTTCGTCTGTCCCAACTGACAGCTTAGCTTCATAGCCGTTTAGTAACTTGTACCGCAAGATAACATCAGCGTAAACATAGTCCATAGCCGTACCAATATGTGGTGCAGCGTTAGCATATGGTATCGCGGTAGTAATATAATACTTTGTCATGCTACTATTTTACCACTCTATCCAATTGAGCTAAGCGGTACCATTCATCTATAGTTAATTCTTGAGCACGCTTATTCGGATCAATTCCAGCAGACGTTAAAACTGCCTCCGCCTGTGTTTTGCTTGTCTTTAATCCAACGGCCAAGCTCGAACGTAGTTTCTTGCGCCGCTCACTGAATCCTGCGTTGACCAACGCAAAAAAATCTGCCTGTTGCGCCGGTGGAACTAATGGATGCAAGCGACGATGCAAAATTACTACCTGGGAGTCGACCTTTGGTATCGGCGTAAATTGTTTAGCCAAGACAACGGTACCTAGCTCTACCTTAGCAAATACTTGCGCGCTGATTGCAATTAGCGACAGCTTGCCCGGCTGCGCCGCTAAGCGCTCTGCCACTTCTTTTTGCACTAGCAACACAATTGTTTGCGGAGCATTATCTGCTGTTAATAGCTTTTTGATAATCTTAGCCGTTAAATTATACGGTATATTAGCTACTACTTTGTAGTTTCTAGGCAAAGAATCTAAATCAAACCGCAGAATATCTTGCTGAACTACAGCTAGATTATGCAACTCTACGTTTTTCCCAGTTAATATGCGCTGACGCTTAGAGATATTATCCAAAAGGCTTTGCGCTAGATTCTGGTCAAACTCAACGGCTGTTACTTGCGCGGCACGGGCGCAAAGTTCAAGCGTTAAGGTGCCTAACCCCGGGCCAATTTCAAGTACGTGATCACTCTTTGTAAGATCAGCATAATCCGCTATTTTACTTAATACTACGGGATCAAATAAAAAATTCTGCCCTAAATCTTTATTTGCTTTAATATCCATCCTACCAATTGTGGCTTTTTGTCCACTTTTCATAGGAGCCCTTCCACCCGCCATATCTGCTATTGGCATAATTAGTAAAATGCCTTAGCTGACAGATCGGGTCAACTTGCCAGTTCGGACAACTCCCCGATAAAGCGTTCAGCGAAGTCTGTCCTAGGCCGACATATTTACCGCTTTGGTTACGGGCATTTGGTCGCCAACCCGATTCATGACTGATAATAAACTCAACATAACCGTAGTCACTCGGAGCAATACCCGCCGCCGCCATCCAATCCTGATGGCTACCAGCAGGCAACTCAACTTTAGATCCCACAATCTCAATTTGCTTGACAGGTGACACGACGATCGCCTCATTAATCTTGCTGCGCATCTGGCTACCGTCTTGGGCCTTCGCTACTTGGTATACAACAAGCTTCATTCCATTATGCCCTTCTTGCAAAACTTCCTTATAGCCTATCTTTTTACTAGGGTCAACCCGAGTTTCGGTTTCCATTGGAATATTCTCCGTTACATCAACCGTTGACTCACCCTCGCGATTAATGCTAAATGGCTTCATGTTAGCCACAACCGGCGTGTTCAAATCAACTGAAACATGATCTGTATGCTGCAAATACACACCCATGGATTTAATTAACTCACCAACTGTTTTCGCCAGCGTATTAATCGTCACTGGTTTACCGTACAAAATAAACGACACTGGGCGCGAGCGTTTAACTTCTACGCGTTCACCAGCACCACCATTAGCGATAAAATCTTTAACCAAGCTACGCTTAACTTGGTCCCCTGCCTTGTAGTTACCCATTACATGGTTTACGATCTCGCCGCCATCCTGGTTGGCGGTCAACACACGTGATACCTTATTGCCATCAGCAACTGTCACCGAACGCGCACGCTGAACGCTCAATACAATAACCGAACCTTTAAATTGATCGTTACCGTTCATGCTGGTTTGATCGCCATTGTTTAATTTAATCTTAGCGTCGCGCAAAGCATCATTTACATTCTTTGCGCGTGTTATAGTTGTACGTTCAACTGAACCATCATAAATCGTTACCATCTTGTTATCTGTTGGCATGACAGCCGCCAGTGCTGGCAACGGCAACATCAATATTAGCGCCGCTACGCCAAAAGACATAGTTGATATAACATCTCGCATTCTGAGGTGATAAGAGTAGAAAACTTTTATCATTCAAATGCTATTTTAGCATAACATCAACGTTTAAATCAATCTGCTTACGTAACTTTAACTAACGGAGCGTAGTCAACGTTGATACTCCGTTCACGATCACTAAACGCCACCTTCACTACAGATCCGTTAATAGCTAACACTGTACCGCGGCCGAACACTTGATGACTAACCGTGTCGCCAACAGCTAGCTCAACTGCATCATATTCATAGTATGGCTCAGTATTTTTAGGATCAATTTTCGGCCTTGCCCAATCCGTATTACGATTATAATGCCGATAGTCACAATAACTCATATCATCAATTAACTGGTTTCCAGCTGGCGACATGCCAACATCAGTTAAGAACTCTGATGGCGCATGATATTCGACCCGACCATGCGTCATACGACTCTTCGCGTAGCTCATAGTCAACAATTGTTTAGCTCGGGTCATACCGACATAACAAAGCCGACGGGCTTCCTCCATACTCTGCTCAGACAATACGTCTCGCGCGCTTGGGAACAAGCCATCTTCCATCCCCACCATATATACTATCGGAAACTCCAGCCCCTTGGCTGCATGCATCGTCATCATAGTTACAGCGTCATCGTCATTGGCATCATCTGCCCCTGACACTAAAGCAACCTCCTCCAAAAAAGTACTTAGGTCGCCATATTGCTTAGCATCGCTCACTAATTCACCAACGTTTTCAATTCTACTTTTAGCCTGCTGCGTGCCGTCATCCAAATAAACCGCATAATGAATTTGATCAACAATATACTGCAAGACCCGATCCGGTGTTGCGCTGTCGGCCAACTCACGTGCAACGCGAAATAGTTCACCCAGTTCGCTAAACTGATTACGGGCAATCGGACTTAGTGCTGAACAAGCGTCCACATCACACATTGATTCGATCAAATCATGCGATCCTGTATTATGCCACTCCAAAAACTTATTTACAGAAGTGTCTCCCAATCGCCGTTTTGGCACGTTAACGATTCGGCGAAAACTAGCTTCATCATGCGGTTGATAAACTACTCGCAAATAAGCTATTAAGTCTTTAACTTCGGCACGATCATAAAATCTCAGACCGCCGATGATCTTGTAAGGCAATGCCAACTTACGAAATATCTGTTCAAGCGCGCGTGACTGCGCATTAGTACGATACAAGATAGCGCAGTCATGGTATGAACAGCAGCCCTGACCACGCAGCCGCTCAATACGATATCCAACTATTTCAGCCTCATTCAGCTCATTATAAGCCTCAATAAATTCTACCGGCTCACCGGCGCCGGCCTTGGTCCAAAGGCGTTTATCGCTACGCTCCACATTTTTCGCAATAATATTATGCGCCGCATTTAGAATGTTACCTGTTGATCGGTAATTCTGCTCTAACTTAATGACTTTAGCTCCCTTAAAATCACGCGAAAAATTTAGAATGTTAGTAAAATCCGCACCGCGCCAACTGTAAATTGATTGCCAATCGTCGCCCACGGCACAAATATTGCGCTGCTGATTCAATAACAGCTTAACGATCTGATACTGTACGTGATTAGTATCTTGGTACTCATCAATTAGAATATATTTAAACCGTTGCTGCAGCTCATCGCGAACTGTTGAACAATCTTTTAGTAGATGAAGAGCCTCGAGCAAAAGATCATCAAAATCCAAGGCAAACTGCTTAACGCGCCGCTCTTCGTACTGGCGAAAAATCTCCGCAATCAGCAGAGCTTGACGATTATGCGCCTTTTTGGCGTATTCCTCAACCGTGCCACCCTCACTCTTAACATTAGAAATAATCGCCGCTACATGTTTTGGGGTTATCTCTCGATCCGATACAGCAAAATCTTTCAAAATATTACGGATTGTGAGTAGCCTATCGTCCTCATCAAAAATGATAAAATTATTTGGTATGCCGACGCTGTCGCCATAGCGCCGTAAAATCCGTACTGCAATTGAGTGGAATGTCCCCATCCATGGCATAAAATTACGCTCGTTTGGCCGACCAATCAACTGAGCCAAACGATCTCGCATCTCACCGGCTGCCTTGTTTGTAAATGTAACTGCTAAAATTTCGTATTCTTTGGCTAATTGACGCGCTAAAATGTAGGCGATACGGTGTGTCAAAGTCTTAGTCTTGCCCGAACCAGCGCCGGCAATAACAAGCAATGGACCTTCCGTCGCCTCAACAGCCTGACGCTGTTTAGCGTTTAAACCCAGTAATATATTGTCGATACAGTGATCCATTGGCTACTTTACTTTAAGGTTAGTAAACCGTCTAGATCACCACTAATGTAAAGATAGGCGCAGGTTAACGACACAATAACCAGCACTAGCATAATTGCCATAAATTTAGACCAAGCTGATAGATGATGCGGCAGATCGGCCTCAATTTCATCGTCAGGGGTCATCGCATGTGTACCTTCTGGTTCTGTTGCACCAATTTGATCAAGTTTTGACATTGGACGCTGGCGACGGGGCGGACGAACTGGCTTTTGGTGCGCTTGATTAGTCTGGATATCAGCAATAAAACTATCAATTGTATCCGGGTCAACTGAATCATTCTTAGTGACTTCCACTGACTTCGGCTGACTAGCCTGCGATTTAATCTTGCCAAGTGGCGCTTTCTTAATAGTAACACCAGCTAAAAACGGCGATGCCGGCTCTTCGGCTTTATTTAATACTGGAGTATTTTCGGTTTCTTCAATTGGCCGAGGCTGCTGCAATGCGCGCTTTGACAAACGATCGCTATACTTGATGACACGATGTATTGCCTTGGTCGGCGTAGAGTTTGTTTTATCCGATGGATGTTCTGCTACCTGCTCAACTTCCTGTCCTGGTTGCTCAACGTTAGCTTCCGGTTCCGGTTGAACGGCGTGCTTAGCTATAGCAATGGTTGATTGAGTTTCAGTCAGCTCTGCCGCTGGTTCGCGACTAGAACTCTGCTTGCTTAGCTCTGCCTGTTCGCGGCGTTCCTTGCGCTCTTTCGCTAGTTGACGATCAATTGCCGCAGCTCGTTGCTTGCGCCGCGCAATCACCTGAGCCCAAGCATCTTCTTTACTCGTATTAGTTACTGTCTTGCCCGGAGTAATATCCATCGTACGACGAGAAGTTTTCTGTTTTGTCGGCTTAGTTACTGGCGGTACCGTCGTTGGCGCTGACGATGACTGCTGTGTTGGTTTAGCCTCGTCTGAAGTTGCCGCCTTCGTAGTAGACATCTCTTGGATAACGCGATCCAACTCTTCAAAATCAAGATCCGACATTAGTCAACATTCTCCTGTTTAGCAACTTCAGCTGCAGTCTCAACCAAACTAGCGAATTCTCTCGCGTCCAAACTATTACGACCGACTAATAGACCATTAATACCCTTCGCGAGCATAAAGTCATGCTGATTTATCGCGCTAACACTACCGCCATATAGAATTGGCACTTTCTGCGCCGCCGCGCGGCCAAATAAATGAGCTATCTGCGTGCGAATCACGCTTGCTGCAAACTCTATATCCTTAACTTGCGGAGTATGCCCAGTGCCAATAGCCCATACTGGTTCGTAAGCAATAATAACATTGTCCAATTCATCCGAGCTGACATTCATTAAGCCTGAAGCAACTTGATCATTCAAAACGTGTTCAGTGTCGTTGTCGGCCCGCTCTAATTCTGTTTCACCGACGCAAAGCACAGGCGACAACTCATTGCGCAAAGCAGCTTGCACCTTAAAACGAATATCCCGATCATCTTCGTCAAAAATATGACGGCGTTCGCTGTGCCCGATAATAACATATTGCGCTAAACCCCGTAACTGCGTAGCGCTAACTTCACCAGTAAACGCCCCGCTATCACGCCAATAGCAATTTTGAGCACCAAGCTTCATTTGACGATGATTAATTTGGAGCGACAGCGGTTCCAACGCTAAAAACCCCGGGCAAATAATCGTTTCAACACCACGTCTAATTGGCACAACCTGAGCCAATTTCGCCACGAACAACGATGCCTCGTGCACGTTAAGATTCATTTTCCAATTACCGATAATGTATTTCTTCATATGCCCCCTAATTTAAATCTATTTTAGCATATAGCTTACAAATATCGAAACTACAAGCGCCAGAGCAGAGCAGCAATACCTGGAAGAGTCTCGCCAGCCATTAACGACAAGCTAGCACCGCCGCCAGTTGAAACATGGCTAAAGCTACCACCATCCAAAGCGTCCCATTTACGAACAAAGTCGGCCGTATCGCCACCGCCAATAATACTGGTAACTTGTTCGTTCTTGGCTAAAGCCATGGCCAACCGCGCAGAGGCATGGGCAAATTGCTGATACTCTGCCATCCCCAAAGTCCCATTCCAAATTACCGTATGGCTATCGCTAATTACGCGATCAATCGTATCAATCGTTTTTTCACCTAAATCATAAATAACCTGACCTGGCTTGACTTCTGACAAAGCAACCTCGTGTCGCGGATCGTCCAAACTGCCAGTTTCGGCAACTGCAACATCGCGCGGCAAGATAAAATGCTCTTCGTAAGAATCGCCGTACTTAGACTTAGCTGAAGCTAAAACATCCGCTACGATACCTTCAACGCTATCTTCTACCAAACTATTACCAACCGGGTAGCCTAAATGCCGCAAAAAATTGTTTGCTAAGGCGCCGCCAACAATGACATTGTCAGCTACTGCAATAAATTTCTTAATCAGAGCAATCTTATCACTAATTTTTGCGCCACCGATTACTGCTGTCATCGGACGCTTTGGTGCTTGCATCGCTCGCTTAATAGCTAGATACTCTCGCTCAACTAACAGCCCAGCCACGGCAGGTAAATATTCCGTAATAGACGTAGTCGAAGCGTCAGCACGATGAACTACACCGAAACCATCTTGAACAAACACCTCACTGGCCGTATCTTTAGCCAACGCAGCTGCGAACTTACTGTCGTTTGCCTTCTCTTCTGGATGAAAACGCAAATTTTCTAGCAAAACGAGCTCGCCGGTTTTTTGCTGCTTAACCGCCTGACGCACTTTCTCCCCTATGCAGTCATCGATAAAGTTAACTGTGCAATCCAACTTTGCCGCCAACGCTCTAGCTACTGGCAGAAGTGAGTACTCGGCATCATCTTTACTCTTAGGCCGCCCTAGGTGCGACACAATTACCACTTTTGCCTGCTGCTCCAACAGATAGCGCACTGTAGGGAGTGACGCTACTATACGATAATCATCGGTAATTTTCCCATTCTTAAGTGGTACATTATAATCAGCTCGCAGCAAGACTCGCTTGCCGCGCAAGTCAATATCTTTCACTGTCTGATACGGAAAATTAACCCGATTCATCTTACCCTCCCTATTTACAAATATCTAACAGCTGGATTGTATCTGCACTTGGCGCGTCATCTGCGGTCTGGCGAACCAAAACCACGCGCGCGCAAGACTTACCGAAGAAACCGTCTTCTACTAGTTGCCGCGCGACTTTCTCGCCATCACCTCTTGCCCCGACAAAACTTTGTGTATTGTAAATCAAGCTAGCACGATTAGCGGCTCGCTGATTATGCGCAACAGCAATAATTGCTTGATTCGGCCGCTGAACTGCAATATTACGCGCCATATTGCAACCTCTGGTTTCAACAACAATTGCGTCAGCGTTGTCGCTATTAGCCAGATTAACTGCCGCTTTACCAATGCCATTACGTTGCGGATCACTACCGCACCGTTCATATAAGTTATACACAGACTGGTGTTGCTGCGTATATTGCAGCACCTTATTCATCACCGTTACGGCCTCCACAGGGTATTTGCCCATTGCTGTTTCATCAGACAACATAACTGCATCTGCGCCTTCGATTGCTGCCGTCGCGACATCATTCACCTCAGCTCGAGTTGGCTCGGGATTATCTACCATCGAACCTAGCATCTGTGTGGCAACAATGCATAACTTGCAATAACGTTGGCAAAGTTCAATAATGCGTCGTTCAATCACTGGAACAATCTCAGCGCCAGCCTCAACCGCGAGATCGCCGCGTGCTACCATTACGCCATCAGCCGCCTTGACGATACTTTCTAGATTAGCTGGATCAGCCGCCGTCTTAGTTTCAAGCTTCACAATAATTGGGCGGTCACTGCCCTTACTCTTGATGATACTACGCAAATACTCAACATCAGCAGCAGTGTGGACAAACGACAAAGCTGTATAATCGATATCCTGATTCAGCCCCCACTCAAGATCGGCTAAGTCCTTATCGGTTAAGACCGGGATGCTCTTGCCCTTCATATCAGGCAAATTGATTGCCTTGTTTGAGATGACAAAACCATCATTCATTGCCTTTACCCAAACAGTTTTTCCTTCGATCGACTGCACAATAGTTTTGATTTTGCCATCAAATAAATAGATGGCATCGCCTACATCACATTTATCACTCAAATCATATTGTGACGGCAAATTGTTGCCACCATCATGCTCAATGCCATAAGTCAAGCCAAAAACATCATCACGCTTAATGTCGTAGCGCATCTCATCTTTTAAGTGTCCTAAGCGAATCTTCGGCCCTTGCAAATCTTGCAAAATAGCAACGTTGCGCCCAATCCTTGCGCTGATCTCACGAATGTACTTAATTTCATTTAATCGCTCTTGCTCATTCCCGTGGCTAAAATTCATGCGGCAAGCATTTACGCCCGCACGAATAATCTTTTCTAAAATTTCTGGGTCGTCCACAGCGGGCCCAATCGTAGCTAAAATTTTAGTACGTTTAATTCTATTAATTTGTGTCATACTTTACATTGTAGCACAAAACGATCGTGGTTATTCTGCTGCCTTAGCAAAGTTACGCCGATCAAGAATCTCTCGCACGCGCTTAACCACTTGACGTGGAGTCGAGTTAGCCTTCACGATATAGTCATCAATATCCCACCGAGCTAGCCGTTTCGGGGCATCGGCATCGTCAAGATTTGTCAAAACTACAACTGGCGTCGCCATCGCCGTCGGGATATCGCGAGCCGCCTCTAAAACGGCGTCACCATTGATATCCGGTAAGGTCAGATCAAGCAAAATTAAATCTGGCTGCATCTGCTCGATCATCGCAATTCCCAGCTTGCCATTATCTGCAACATCGACCTGATAACCTTCATTTTCTAGCTTCATCCGGTACATCTGTGCAATCAGCTGATCGTCTTCGATAATAGCAATCTTCTTCATGTTAATAATTTTACCATATTATCGTAATGACATAATTCCCATTACAATCAATCCAACAATTACAGTAATAAATATTGCTGTTTTATTATCATAGATATACTGAATGATTGGCGGCCGTACTATTGCTCTAATCTTTTTTACTCGTACTATATCCGCATTCTCGTTACGATAACTAACCTTTTTTCGTCGCTTACTCATTAACCGATCTACCCTATATTTATCTACTTATATTATAGCATAAACTAGCTACTCTGTTGTCTTAGCGCCGCGATATTCACAGAACAAAAATCGACACTGTTTAAGTGTCGAATTTGAAAGGTCAATATGGGAAATGTTGGTGATCTCGCCGGGAATCGAACCCGAATTGTCAGGATGAAAACCTGATGTCCTAACCGTTAGACGACGAGACCGCTTTAGATATAATAACCTATAATAGTAAATTTTGCAAATCTTAATAGCTCGCTCGAATGACATTATCCATTAAAGCAGCGATGATCAACGGACCGACCCCGCCCCTTGCCAGCGCAACGTTTAAGTCCGAGCGTTCCAAGATACTTTTACCAATAATTTCATTAGTAGAACCGCCAATAGTTGCGACAGCTGCATCAATTATTGTAGCGCCAGTTTTTAAGCTATGTGCAGCAAGCTTGCCGTTCTCTGCAACAACTATTACATCATAATCCCCCAACTGCGGAATGGCCTGTGAAATTGAATCGTACGTCGTTACCGCTAAACCACTACTATGCCACAACCGTGCAAGTGGGCGCGCAACTAATCGATCAGTACCAATAATTGCCAATTTACCGGCTAAATTAACATTGTAACCAGCTAGCAGCCAGTTCACAGCCACCGCTGCCGGAGCATCCCATTTTGCTTTGCTACCCAAGCCATCAACATCCTTGCTTGGCTTAATTCGCTCCACTACTTGGTCTATCATTGATGGATCGGCTAATGGCAGCTGAACAACAATTCCTTTGACTGTATCATCCGCATTCAGCTGATCAATTAAAGGTAAAGCTTCCGCCATCGGCACCTGATAAATCGAAGCGTCAACTTCAATATCAGCCGCATAATCACACTTTAATCCTGTGTAAACATCCACAATTTTGTTGTCAACCGTCTGGATGATAGCTAACCTCGGCGGCGATTCGAAGTGTTGCTTGAGTCCGCGTACTTGGTGTAGCTGTCGCACCTTGATGAACTCCACTAACTCGCGGCCACTAAGTTGATGTGCTAAACGCGAATGTTTTGTCATAAATAATACTATGGTACACCCGGCAGGGTTCGAACCTGCGACCACTTGGTTCGAAGCCAAGTACTCTAATCCGCTGAGCTACGGGTGCTCTGGTATTATTGTAGCACAATTTTGCGCTACTCTTAAATTAAACCTAGTGCTTGCCAACTACCCGCTTTAACTTTTTAAACACAGGCTTAACCAAAGGCACGCGCGCCAAGGCCGTTTTAGCGTAGCTAGAAAAATTACGGCGCTTATTTTCACTAGTCATAGGGATTTTCCGATCCACCATAAACTGCTTTAGCACACTAGCATAGCCCTTAGATAATGTACCAACCAAGCTCGGATCAACTTTATCTAAGTAGTCCTTATGTCGAAGAATAAAATACTTAAACATTTGATTGACATCTGAAATGCAATCCGGCCCAGCTGACATCAAAGCACAATCACAGCGCGAAACAATCCATTGCGACATGAAACTTTTATATTTTGGCAGTAAGTCGTACTTTTTAACATAATCATTAAATAGCCATTCAGTCACTCTCATGTTATCGAGACCTTTACGGTTGTAACTATAACGCTCCCGTGTGGTACTAGTGATGCTACCAGCGCGATGAACGTACATATAAACTGGATCAGACACAAAGTAAACCGTATCACTTAGCATCATGTAGGCCAGTACGAAATAAGTGTCTTCATACCATAGCCCCTCTGGAAAATGCAACCCATACTTATTAATCACCGAACGGCGAAATAGCTTATTCCAAACCGCAATATTAGTATAAATTACATCATTATCTATTTTTTGCAGGCCATGATATCGCAACATGCAGCCAAGACGCTCCGCCCGCATTGAATTGTAATCGGCGTGATACTCGTTTTCGATTGCGCCAACCGTTAAATCCGCTCCAGATTTAATCAGATTATCATACAATACTTCGCAAGTATTAGGGAAAAGGTAATCGTCGCTATCCGCAAAATACACAAACGGCGCATGCGAATACCATAAACCAGTGTTGCGTGCGCCAGACAACCCCTTGTTATTTTGGTACAGAATAGTGATACGCGGATCTTTCTTGTAATATTCCAGAGCCGTCATAATCGAATCATCCGGGCTTTCGTCATTAACTAAAATGATTTCCAAGTCCTTCATAGTCTGGTTGACGATTGAATCCAGACATTTACCGATATACTTACTGACATTATAGAACGGTACAACTACTGATATTTTAGCTTTATCCACCGCATCAAAGCGCCGTAATGCTAGCTGTGGATTATCGATAATTTCGTTTAGCATATAAGTATCAGTCTCGTTGACGCACCACCAATTAAGGCGTAAATTATCCCGAATCTGCTTAAACTCACGCGACATCGCACATAGAAATTCTTTGCGCTGACTACCACGTAATTTACGCAACACCTTAAAATAACTGTCCATTTTGGCAACATTCATCGCTTGCAATGCCATAATGTCGCTCGAATTATTGGTATCTATTTTAGCTTCGGTGCGCAAAAATTCTTTGTTAATATCAGTAATATTAGCGCAATTGTCACTCTCCTGTCGATAGTGCCAACCATACTTATTGCTAAATACTATGGCATGTGTCGCCGCGACCGCACTCTCCCAAAAGCCAACATTACAACAATAGCTATTATTAGAATTAGAGGCTACAATTTCATTGTCAATTAACCACTGCCGACGATAAATACCATTGATACGTGGCGCAATGGCGAAAAACGGCCAAACCTTATTGCCACCCTCCTGCCTCGGGTCAATAACCACATTGCTATCTTTTCCATATGGCCAACCGTTCACATCATGTGTACGCACCAGCCGCGCCATCGGCTCGCACCACACGCCACCCATAGCTTCGTTATAAAATGTGCTACTATTGGTTAAATCATCATAGTAGTAGCTAAAGCAGCTACGCACAATATCGGCTCGCCGAGTAACAGCCATCTGATAAAGTTTACCTAGCAATGCACTATCTATAAAGTCATTGGCATCAAGTATGGCTACATATTCACCCGTAGCCTGTTTAATACCTAAGTTAATAAGTTCGCCGTAAGTAGACTGTTTGCTATAGATTAATTCCACTGAATCACCTACTGCCGGTTTAGCGCTACTAGAACTAGCTACAATAGTTTCGACACTATCTAAAGTTTGATTAAGCACACTATGCAAAGCTTCATCTAGATGGCTCTTAGCATCTTGGTGAATAATAATAGTTGTTACCTTGGGTTGAGACTTCATATGCACTTATTATATTACATACTCATTATAAGTACCAACTAAAATTATACCTACAACTATCAAAGAACTCATCTGTAAACTTAAGCAAAATCCAGACAAGCCGCGCGACGCCCGATTTGAGTTATTGTGCGTCATTGCCATGCTCTTAATCGTCACCTGTCACGTTAGCATGTACCTAGACCCGAGTTGTCAAAAAATTGTTATCATTCAAGTTTATTAAACGTTTGTGCGCTAAAACTGACAATGTAGTCAACGCTTGACTCTGACACTCAATCTTAATATGTTATAATGCATAGGAATAGATGGAGGATAGATGAGCTCAAAAATCAAGATACTTGTAGCATGCCATAAGCCAAGCGAGTTGCCGAAGAATAATTTGTTATTACCGGTACAAGTCGGAGCTGCTAAAGCTAAAGTTAATTTAGGCTTACAGCGCGATGATGACGGTAAAGATAATATTTCAAACAAAAATTCTGGCTATTGTGAGTTGACTGCCATTTATTGGGCATGGAAAAATCTTGATGCCGATTATTATGGGTTGTTCCACTACCGCCGCTTTTACTCTTTTGCTAACAAAAAATTTCCTGTTAGCGATGACGGTCACATGATGATTCGCGCTAAGATCCTCTCGCCAGAGGTCTTCCGTAAATATGGGCTAGAAGATGAGGCCGCAATGCGCCGACTAATTGAAGCGAATGACCTTATTATCCATGATGCCCGCCCAGTACGCGGTATTCCAACTCCAATCGGTACGCCAGGTAGCACTGTTTATGAACACTACAAGCTTCATGATGGTACCATTATCAAGCTTAGCGATATTGACCAAATGCTTGAAGTGACGAAGCAACTTTACCCTCAAGTTTATCCTTACATCCAAGAATACATGCAAGGCCACACCTTCCTGGGCTATAACATGTTTATCATGCGTAAACGCTACTTTAAGGCTATGTGCGATTTTGAATTTACCATTCTTAAAAAGATGGAAGAGCTACTTACACCTGATTTACCAAATCGTAGTATTAATGGCAATCGCATTTATGGCTACCTTGCCGAAATTTTAACTAGCGCATATATCTACTACATACGACAAGCAAATCCGCAGCTTAAAGTTAAACATCTTCAAATGATTTATGCACTCAAAACCGACCCGATTACGCCACTTAAGCCAATCGCTAAAGCAGTGCCAATAGTAATTAATTTCACTAGCGGCAAACAAAGCCAGTCGTTTTATCTCGATACCACGGTTCGCCAGCTCATTAGCCAGCGTAAACAATCCAACTACGACATTGTGATTGCCTATAAAGACAACTTATCGTCCTTCGTTCAGCAGTCACTTCTCAAGACTGCCAGCAAAAATGTTTCGATCCGCTTTGCTAACTTTGCCGACTTTATCGACCAACTACAAGAAACACATGGTGAAACGGCAAGCTGCAATTTAAAGGCTGCACTGCCATATTTTCTTCCAGAGTTCACCCGCGCCATCGTGCTTGACTGGCACACTTGGGTTAAGACCGACTTAGGTGAATTAAGCAACACCAACCTCGGCGAACATCTTCTAGCCGCAGCGCAAAATATTATGGACTATGGCTATCTTTACGACATTAACGCCAACCAGCCAGTCAGCAATGCCGCTAAGCTAGCTTATCTCAAGCTAGACTTAAATAATTACTTCAACACTGGCGTTATGCTATTAGACCTAGCCAAGCTACGCGCCCAACTCACACTCGATCAGGTTGTTAGCACTAGCTGTCAACTTGCAAGTCAAAACGACAATGTAATTATGAATAGCCTCAAACTATCACCACTTATCTTAGATAGTACATGGAGCTATCAGCTGCCAACTAATGAAGGAGTCACACACACTGCTAACTTTTTAGTACCAATCAGCTTGGGGCAAGCTTGGAAGGCGATGGGCAATACTTATAAAGTCGGCAAATTTTATCCGGCAGATCTCACTGCGGATTACAGCTCGCCATTCTTAGTAGAATTTTATCACGTCATGAAAGATAGCTCACTCTGGCCGCTCTTTCTTGCTACTCGCATTACCAAACCGGTTGAGCAAAACGTTAAATACTCTTGGCGTCACAATCTAGCTCCAACTGGCTCACGACGCCGTGAATTTATCAAAAAACTTCTACCACGCGGTAGCAAGCGACGCGCTGTTATAGAAAAAACTTACCACAAACTAATAAAAGGTAACATATATATGCTAAATATCTTAAAAATCTTCCATCGTCCCAAAGAAACCAATAAACCGCGCGATCTACGTTTTGAGATTTTACGCATCATCGCCATGTTTATGGTTGTGTTTTGCCATGCATTAAGCAACTCTGCCCTATCGCACCCCAAGGGCGCTCTGATTAGTGCTACTTTTAGTTCACTATCAGACATTGGCAAAGTCGGAGTAGCCATCTTTTTTATCCTAACCGGCTACTTTTGCTGTCAACGTCAATTTAGCACAAAGCACATCGTCAAAACGTTTGCGCACGTCTGGTGGTATGCCATAATGGTGCTATTAATTTTCTTAGTTGCTAACAGCTTAGGGCTACAGTCCAACACCGCATGGCATAGCATAGAAAAATATGGTGTATGGGGTATTCTACTATCCAGTCTTCTACCAATTCTGCCTTATGGCCACTGGTTTATTATCAGCTATCTTATTTTATTGTTAGTGTCACCGATGCTTAACAAATTCATCCAACACTCCAATCGCAAACAGCTCGGCTATCTCATTCTGGCGCTCAGCGCTGTGCATTTTATTAAATACACTTTTGCCCCTGATCCCAATCCATACCTATTCTTCATAGTCTCTATTATCACTTACCTCATAGGCGCATGGATTAAACTATATGGCCACACAATTAAACTAAAAACTTATCAAATTTGGCTATTAATTTGCGGTGGTTGCGCGTTTAACATATTTATTCACTATATCGCCAACCTACCAATAGCACACAGTGGCGCCCTCGCCTACCTCGGTCTACCAGAAATGACCATGAATTCTGGTGTAGCAACGGCAGAAAACCTCGTTGGCGCTGGTATCTTTATCTTGTTTACAAGAGTTAAGCCTATATTATCCAACTCTATTCTCTGTAGGGCTACTAGGTTAATCAGTGCGTCAGTACTCGGTATCTACCTCATTAGTGACAGCCTGGTAATTCGCGATGCTTTATGGAAGAAAGTTGACCTACTAACTACTCTGTCTGTCAACGACGCCCCCTATGTTAGACTGCTAGCCCTCACTATCGCCAGCATAGTAGTCTTTGTAATTTGCAATATCTTATCTATTATTTACGACCACTTAGTAGTAAACCACATGGTAAAACTCACACTCAATACTGGTCCAGTCAAGCGCTTGTGCGCCAAGCTCGATAACATAGTTAACGACTAAAAACGCCCCTCAAGTGAGGGGTAATTAGGTTGGTACACCCGATAGGATTCGAACCTACGACACCTGGTACCGGAAACCAGTGCTCTAATCCACTGAGCTACGGGTGCATAACCCCATTATACTACAGACTACTCAATTGCTGTAATCTCACCATCCTTAAGATGTAGCAAACGCTGATTACGTGACCCACGAAAACGCAGAGTTAAATCCCGCTCCGGCAAGATAAACATTCCGTCAATCATCGCATCCAACGACTTAGTGAACTCCCACATCTCTGGACGCGCCCACTCACGCTGATATTTGATATTCTCATAAGTAAACCCTGTAAACGACCAGATATTCCAGCCCATTTCGCGTCGCGCCCAGTCTGCAATTTCTT
>CAMYBM010000007.1 GCA_947253995.1 uncultured Candidatus Saccharibacteria bacterium
GCGTCAATCGCGGCACGAATCTCTCCATCAGAAGGTTTTACTGTCTTGCCATTTACGATAATCGTTGGCGTGCCGTTGATCTTTGACCTCTCGCCAAACTCACGGTCGCGAGCTAGCTTGCTATCAATCGTATTATTCTTGTGGGCCTTAAATACTGCTAACAATTTGTTACCATCAAGGCCGGCCTGCTTGGCAGTATTGATCAATTTAGCGTCAAGGTCTGGCGCCTCAATGTAGTCTGTCGTCATCCAATCATTGCTATTATATAGCGCATCCGCCATCCTAAAATAACCATCTTGACCGCCAACAATGTACGCCGCCTCTGCTGCCCGCGCCGTAATGGCTGAATAAGTATGTCCTACATTGTAAGAACGATAGACAAACAGCACCTTATCGCGATAATCACTATTAATTTTCTTCATTGTAGCGTGAACCTTCTGACAATATGGGCAAGTAAAATCAGCGTATTCCAACACTGTCACCTTGGAGCCGAGTTTACCATCAAAGTGATCGATCAGATGAGTACTCGAATAAGCATCGGTTACTGGCGTTGTTAGCTCTGCTGGCAATACATTAGACTTACCGTCATCAGACTTATCGTCATCAGATTTGCTGCTAGCTTCCTGAGATTGATTGCTCTTGTTACTATGATTGTCGTTTGACGTACCATTATAAATAGCGCCTGACAAAACGACAATAATCTCAACTACTATAAGCCCAACTATAGTTAGCAATGACACTAAAGCGCGCGAACGTTTAGATAATTCCCGTTTAGCTTCGTCTGATTCTGGTCGGTACTTGAACATTATAAGATCGCTTCAACAGCTGCCCACTCAGCATTTGTGTTATCATCTGGTACAATAATTGACACTTGATCGCCAATGTGGCCACGGAAAAACGTAACCGAAGCTAATAGAACCCGATACTCACGCGAACCAGCCTCGACATAATACGCGCCATCATGCTGCGTTAACGTGCCAACCAACTGGCGCCGCGGAACCGGACCAATCTGCTTGTAAATAAATGCACCATCGCTAGCAATTGTTAACTTCAGAATATCGCCCTCAACTAGCTTAGACTTCGAAGCATAGTTTGCCGGCACCGGGTAAGCCTTGCCCTCGCTATCATGCATCGCCTGACCATCAAACAAGCCTTCGATGACTCGGCCAGTGGTATCACTAGGGTTGCGTTCTGGCAATTCATCCTCGCCAATAATTGAATACAATAACTCTTTAGCCGCGGCAACATTCTTCTCCGCCTCATTTAACAGACTGCGCAAACGCTTAATCTGTTTTTCTGGTAGGACGGCGTCGCTGAACTTATTCTCGCTCATAGTTCTCTCTTTCTTTTTGCTTAATCCTCATCGCTAATTATACTACAGCCCACGCACTAATTGCAACAGTAGCTTTGTTAAACCGCACTAAACAAATCTACGCAATGTTCAATTTAGGCAACAAACAACTTGATAAAATTATCCACATGCTTAACAGATATGTAACGTACATGTGTTGTACTATTTAGTAATACTACCCTATATTTAGCAAATTCAATCCCAAAAACAGCACGGTTTGTCAACCTACCAGCGGTAACAGATTAAGCTTCGCCGTCTGCGCGCTCAGCCTTTTTGCGGTTGGCTCTAATCTGTTTTTCGTCGCGAAAGCTAAACTTGATTGGCGTTCCAATATAACCGCCAAAGGCTTCTCGCCACTGCGCATCCAAAAAGCGTTTATACGACCAGTGGAGATATTTGAGATTGCTTCCATAGATCACAAACCATGGTGGTGTTACATCAGTTTGTACTACATAGCGTAGCTTTGGGTGAGTATTTTTTAAGCCAGCCGGCTGATGATGTAGTACGCATTTCTTTAGACAATCGTTTAATTTACTAGTTGAAATTGTTAAACAACGATTAGCGGCAACACTGCTAATCAAATCAAACAATTTAGCAACGTTCTGACCGGTAATCGATGACGTGAAGATTAGCGGCGCCCACGGAGCAAAATCAAAAGCACGCGCAATCTGCGGCGTTAATGCATCGTGGGTGTAAGCGTCCTTGCCTTCCACTGAGTCCCACTTCGTTACAACAATAATCATACCCTTACCGGCATCAATAATCTGTCCGGCTAACTTGGTGTCAAGCGCCGTATTAAGCTCATTAACATCCATCAATAGCAAACAGATATCAGCTTCTTCAATCGCACTAACAGTCCGCAATACGCTGAACTTTTCGATTCCGTGGCCAATCTTACCACTTCGCCGTACTCCAGCAGTATCTAATAGCTCAATGGTCTTGCCATGATATCGCATGCTTACACGATTAATATCGCGCGTTGTACCGGCAACGTTCGCCACGATAGCCTGCTGCTTACCAGCAATAGCATTAAACAAATTTGACTTGCCGACATTTGGCCGCCCAATTAAGGCAACCTTAATTACATCGTCCGCCTGTCGTGCGGTCACGTGAGGAATTTTTGTCATAATTGCTGACGCTAAATGATCAATTCCCCGATTATGCTCGGCACTAGTCAGAACAATATCCTCAGCTTTAATACCCAAGCGCAAGAACTCCTCTACGCCATAATGATCCTTAATGTCAATCTTATTTAACGCCAAAATAACCGGTTTCTGCGAACGCAAAATATTCTTAGCTAGCAGGCGATCATCTTGAGTAGCTGGCGAAGTAGCATCCTTAACAAACACAATGGCATCAGCAGCCTGAATCGCTTCGTTAACTTGATCTTGAATACTAGCCTCAAATTCATCTACTGGATCATCCTTAAGCCCAGCCGTATCTATTAGGATAAAAGCACCCTGTTTGCATTCAACCCGCCGATAAACCGAATCACGCGTCGTACCAGCCTCGCGTGCGACTATTGCATCCATCGAACCGACCAAACGATTGAACAATGACGACTTGCCCGCGTTAGTGCGGCCAACAATAGCAACTAGTGGTAACTTGTGATTTGACATACCTTAATTATACCAGATAAGTTATAGCTCATCTTTTTTAGCACTAATAAAGCTGCTCCAACGGCGGAGAAAAGCAATAATGGTCTTCATTGGCAACTCAACCAACATGTCCAAAAGCTTTGACACAATATTGATGTGAGCATATGTTTCACTAAGATAGCGACCAACGTTAACAAACGGCATATAGATTGCATCGCGCAACATAGTAGCTGCAGTTGCCGCCTCATCACCAACTTCAAGCTCGCGGATTTTACGGCTGATCCGGAATCCCAAGAAACTAGCCGTACTAATGAAGACAAAGAAAATAATCAGGTGCACTACTTCAAACTGCGCAAATCGGATTAACAGCCATGAAGCGGCGGCAAAGATCCCAATAATCGATAGATAGTAAAGTACATTAAACCAACGTGAAAAATGCTGCTCACGCACACGGATAGAAGCATCACTAATTGGCACAAAGAAAATTCGTTCTAACGCCCGCGCTAATGCCTTAGTATTGCGCGGCCCCGGCATAATTAATGTAGTACGCAAAAGCAACATGTACAGTGGTGGCAAAATTAAATTAACGCCCAATGCTAGCCAAGCTACGCGCTGATGTATTGCCAAATCATAAGGTATCTCAATCGCCAAACCGATAATGAACTTCGTCACAATTAAGAATGCTATACTACGAATTATGCCTCGATCAATCTGACGGTTAACCTGAATGTATAAGTTAAGTGTAGCTTGATTAATTACCTGTAAAAAATCTTTTGCTAACAATAATTTGCTATAAAGCCCCGAATCCGTAACGGCAGCGTGTAACACAATGCGCCACGGCGCACAGTGCCGATTAATCAAACGCTCAATGGCGTGATAACCATGCGATGTGAGAATCTGATCAATCCGACCATTAAAATCGCAGAAAGCCGCCACATTTTGAAAATCTATTTGATAACGCATCAATAAATTGTATCGAATCATGGCTTCGTCTGAGCGCAACAAAACTTTTTGGACCGCCATATAAAGAGCGACCTCATAGTCATTGGTTACGCCTGCGATGCTATCGCGGTCAATTACACTTAGAAAATAATTATAAGCTGCATTTGCAACTACCATCTCCTTGCTGTGGTCTCGCAGAATCGCCTCTAATTTAGCGGCTAGGGGTTGCATCAACCATTCTTCAATTTGCAGCGTACTGTGCTCCTTGGATAAGCCAAGGTATAACCGGTAAGACAGTTCAATCTGCTTGGTAATCAGGTCAACCGTGGCCAATGGTATGCTATCATTTGCTAAATATCCTGCTAGAGTAAGATCACATATCAATGTTTTGCCACTATTTGCCAAACGTTTAGCGCTAACTCGGCCAAAGTAACGCGCAATAAACCGCCGAATAGCGCTAATTAAAAGTAAATTATCTTGTTCGTTCTGGCTGGCGTTG
Source organism: uncultured Candidatus Saccharibacteria bacterium (assembly GCA_947253995.1). Taxonomy (GTDB): domain Bacteria; phylum Patescibacteriota; class Saccharimonadia; order Saccharimonadales; family Saccharimonadaceae; genus Nanoperiomorbus. The sequence goes on from CAMYBM010000007.1 coordinate 4,391, forward strand.
CGAATTGTCTCATATAAACCACTTAGCACCGCCCCCGTTTCTGGGACATGAAGTACAGCATCATCGTCACCCAGCGAAGTTGCCGGCCTGACACTATGATTAATCTCCGCTAATTCTTGGCTAAAGGCCAAAGCTAAACTATTAGGCTGCTTCATACATATATTATACTATACTACAAAAACAGCTACGCCTATCGATACGTAGCTGTTTATCGTTAGCCAACTAAAGACTGACGGCAATTTTAGTTATCTGATCTTTATTCAGATAATCATTGGTGTTGAGGGTATAAAGTACACCGTTCTTGATCCAGGAAGCTTTATCTTGGTAACGATAGATTTTAACGCCTTGACTCTCGATTAAATCAAAGCTGTTTTTACCCTTTTCTTCAGCTTGGCCGCGCAGTTCTTGATCGGAGATTTGGCTTTTCTCCTGCTGCAAACTATAGCGAGCGCTGTTTTCACCTTGGTAGCTAATAGCTAGTTTGCCCTTACTATCAGAACGAGAATTCACTACATGGTAGCCAGTTACAGTATGCGGCAATTTGAAATTAATCTCAGCTTGCGAAGCTGCTAAACGCAACTGTATGCTTGGATAAACCAAATAACTTACATAGCCCAAAGCTAAAGCACAGGTTGCCGTTACCATAGCTAACGCCGGTAGCCTCATCTTGCTTCGTTTTGCGGTAGCTTTACGTTTGCTCTGAGATGCTTCACGTTTTGCCACGTCCAACAAGCTATGTTTCTGTGGCTGTCTGGTTGCATCCGCCTTTGCCTTAGCTTGATCAGCATTAATTAGTACATTCGCGATTTGATCCGAGATCTGCTCAACTTTATTAACATGTGAAGTCTGGACTTTGTCTCCAGCCGATTTAGTTGATTCAGGTGTACGTCTTGGCGTAATACCCGAAAGCGACTTTCCACCAACCATTGGTGCAGCGGTATTGCTAGCGCGCACTGGCACCGCTTGTTTGACCTCAGATCCAACAATAGGCGCAGCAGCTGCGGCTGTTGTAGCCTGATTAGCGCGTCGTTTTAGCGCCTCAATCTGACGCGGTGCTAGCACAGGTTTAACGCGCGGACTTGGGACTTTGCTATCAAACATCTTGCGCATCGCCTTGCTCTTGCGGTACTGATCGATGGCTAACGGTGCTGCATACACTTTATCTGGCTGCTGAGAACTTGGTCGCCGCACATAACGACGGTTGAGGGTCTGAGACGCGCCCGGCACTCGTTTAATTCCAATTGGACGACGATTTCGCAACATCGCGCGAAACTCGGCTTCGCGTTCGCTTATTGGTTCAATCTCGCGCGGAGCAGCTCCGCTCATATAATTACTAATCCATGCCGGAGCCTGGCATTGGTTAGCTCGCGCGCGTATAGTCTGAGCCGCCTGCTGTACTCGCGACTTAATTCCACCTGGAGTAGTAACTTCGCTACGGTTATCGGCTACGCAATTACCTAAAATAGCACGGCGCTCAGCAGCCAATTTAGCCTGTTCTATACTATCTAACGCATCGTTTTTGCTACTGGTCAAATCTGAAAAATCATTACCATTATCCTCTAACGGTAGGCCAGTTACTGCGTCATATTTTTTTCCGTTGATTACAACTGTTCCCATATTTATTTGTCTCCTCCTGTCCTTGTAAGTATTATAGCGGTTACGTTTGTATAATGCAAGGCTTTTATTTGCAAAATATCACAAAATACCATAATATAAATATAGCTATTTATTATATATGTTTAACAGCAACCCCGACCTAAAAAAAGCCACCATTTTACACGTCATATCCTGCTCTATCATGCTAGTAGCGATTGTGTTCGGCGTGGCTATTTGCACGGCCCTAGCTATGGGATACCGTTTTGATATTCTATCCGGAAAGATCTCGCAAGTGGCGCTTCTACAATTCAACTCATTGCCTAAGCAAGCCACTGTTACAATCGATGGCAATAAGCTCTCGGCAAACACACCTGTACGGGCCAATGTACCCGCAGGCGTTCATCGCATTACTTTGCAACGCAACGGCTATCGCCCCTGGAATAAAACCATTAGTCTTCCCCCTCGTACCGTAGCTTGGTTAGACTATATCCGTCTAGTGCCAAATAGTATACCAACGGAGTCAGCCCTACTACTAGCGAACACAGCATCTCTACTTGGATCGCCCGATCACAAATGGTTAGCCGCCGAACCCAACGCCGCTACGCATACTCTACAACTCATTGATACCGCTGAACCACTTAAGCTACGCACATTGAATATCGATCTGGCTAGCAGTACTCTTAGCCAAGCATTCAACGCTGCTACCGAACAGTTTCACCTTGTCGAGTGGGATTCTAGCTCGCGTTTCTTACTACTCGAACACGCTTTTGACAATCACATAGAATACCTTCTCGTCGACTGCCGCGATAAAGCTCACCTCAAGACAATCAATATTTCCAAGCTTCATAGCACGGAATGGCGCGATGTCCGCTTCAATGGCGGCAACGGCGAATCCTTCTATGCAATTAAAGACGGCAATCTTTACAATGTAGACCTCCATTCTGGAATTATTGGCGATCGCATTGCCGAAAATGTTTCGAGCTACGCCGTCTACGGTAACAACCTAATATCAGTTGTACACAATGCTGCACAAAATCCATCCGATCAAGTAGTTTCAATTTACTACGGGAGCAAATTAAAATCCATCAAACACTTCAATGATAACCAGCCTGTCTACTCAGCTATCGCCAACTACAACCAACGCAGTTATCTCTTTCTTGCCCATCAAAAAACTTTGCAAATTATTGCCAATCCCCTTGATAGCGACAATCCAGCTGACAACCCTAGCACAACACGCCTCATTGAGTCAGACGAGCCGCTTGCTTGGCTCCAACTTAGTCCAAATGGGCGCATGGTCTACGCCGGATATCGCAATCACTTAATCATTTATGATACCGAGACAAAACGCGAGTATCAATTCAACCGCAACAGCTCAAACACCCCAATTAATTTTCTCGACGACTGTCACATTTTTGATCAATCAAATCAAAGCATCGACATTCTTGATTTTGATGGCACTAATCGGCAAAGTATCGTGTCTGGCCGTCTACCGGCCGCACTGAGTAGTGACAACAAATATATATTTAGCCTTGACCATTCCAACAACACTACTATGCTGCAACGCTCTAAAATTGTTACCGATTAATTGATAGCTATCTGCTCAGCTATAACCAATAAGCGTTTTGCCGTAGTCCCCGGTGGATCGCAAGTCACCAAAGTAGCATATTTACCATTATTACCTAAATTAAGCTGGTGCAATTCACTTGGGGAAACTACTCGCTTGTCAATTACTTTGTAAACATAACGCTTACCCCCATAGTCTAAATAAAACACATCGCTTGGTTCGAGTGCGCTTAATTTAACGAAAACAAATTTATATCTACCTGGAGCAAAAAAGTTCGCACTAGAGTGACCCAAGATCACTGTGTTGCCATTCTGCCCTGGCAGCGAACGCGCATTATCCGTTACTGGATAATTTACCACGCCGTTCTGTAGTGCCTGCTGAACAATTGGTTCCTTAAGGTCCGTCAAACCATAAACCACCGGAGCGTTAACATTTAACTTCGGAATAATCAAACGCGGATCGGTACCAAGCGGTTGACCATAGCCGCCGCTGCCAATTACCGCCGTAGTGCCACTGGTCGGTGAGATAAAGGCAACCAAATTGGCTAGCCAAATCTCATGGAATTGAATAACCAACAGCAGCAACGCAACTCCTACCGCAGCGCAAGCCGGTAGGAACCACCGCCTTTTGTTTAACTCTAGCCATACGCGATGCAAACTATTTGCTTGGTCGTTTGCGGCAGATCGCACTTCTTGACGCAAACGTTCCTGCACCTCACGCTGTTCAAGTATTCCATCCGCCTCGCGCTGATCTTTAACTTGCGCCAACTGCCGGCTAAATTTTTCCGTCTGCTTAGCCAATTCGGCCATGTAATATTTACTATAGTAATCCTGGTAGTAGCGCTGCCAGGCAGCATGATACTGTTTACTGTACTCCGCAAAACGTTTACAATATTCTGCCTGTAAAGCTTGCGGCGTGCTATTGGTTTGCTCATCAACTACCTTACGCGGAAACACTTTACGAATATTGTCGCCTGGATTCTTATCGTTACTCATTAATTTTATTTTAGCATGTTTTTGCCAAGCATAAGCATTGCTGTTAGTTGCAATATCGCTAAATATTTTATATAATAGCAGAAGATTTCGGGCGAATGGCGGAATTGGTAGACGCTACAGACTTAAAATCTGTTGATAGTAATATCGTGAGGGTTCAAGTCCCTCTTCGCCCACCAAACTTATTTAGGAGCTCAATTGAGCTCCTTTTATAGTCCTGCGTTACTCAGAACGGCGCGCACTTCGTCAGTCGTATGGCAAGCGTAGGCCTGTTCACGCACTTTTGCTGCTCCGGCAAATCCCGTAAGGTAAATCTTAAAGAAGTGCTTCAGCGAATCAAAATTGCGGTTAAACTTTGCATTAATCACGCGATATCGGTCGTACTGATCTAGTTGGTAACGCAGCAACGCAACCAGCTCCTCAACCCCTGGTGTCTTACCTGCCACAAAACAAAACGGGTTAGTGAAGACGCCGCGACCAATCATCACACCGTCAATGCCGGGATGTTGCGACTTCAGCACCTTAGCTTCATCTAGATTTTTAACGTCACCGTTAATTGTAATCTTTGTCCGTGGAGCAAGCTGGTCGCGCAGTTCACAGATTTGATCAATCATCTCATAATGCGCTGCAACTTTACTCATTTCCTTACGTGTCCGCAAATGAACCGTCAAATTAGCCAAATCGCATTTGAGTAAAAAGCTAAGCCAAGGCTCATACTCGCTAACTTGTCTAACGCCAAGACGAGTCTTCACCGACACTGGCAACCCGCCGCTCTTAGCTGCAACGATTAGCTGTTCAGCTACATCATAATTGCCAATTAATCCTGACCCGCCGCCAGACTTTACGACATTCTTTGCTGGACAGCCCATGTTGATATCAATACCAGCGAAGCCCATTTTTGCCAAATCGGCACTCATGACAGCAAAATTATCCGGCGACGTACCCCAAATCTGCGCGACTAGAGGTGCCTCGCTTGGTTCATGCACCAATCTACCAGCCGTAGCAAGATTGCCGCGCGCGCTACAATAGCTTGCCGCATTTGTAAACTCAGTAAAGAAAACGTCCGGTCGGCCAGCCTTTGCGACGGTGCGACGAAACACAACATCAGTAACGTCCTCCATCGGAGCCAACACGGTAAACAACTCCGGCAAATTATCCCAAAAACTCATCGGTTACTATTATACTCCATCACTGGCACCATCATAGCGTTTGCCATCACGAATAATGGTTGGGATTTTCTTAGTCTTGATCTGATTTTTCACTTTGTCTGCCGTCTGTGCCACCATGGTGTTCATTTCTGCCGAATCAACTAACTCAGCAATTGCTTTTATCTGACTGCCACTGTAGCCAAAATCGCTAAGCCATGATTGCAAAATAGCCGCAGCTTTAACTCTGTCGTATCCCAAATTAAAAGCAGTTTGGTAGTCCACTCCGTCAATATCTTTAGCTGTAAACATGCGCTCCAGCATCCGCCACAATGGTGGATGAACATCAGTAGTTGCAGGCTTAATTTTGGTAGTTGCCAATAGATAACGCACTACAATATCTGAATTAGCAAACTTTGGTTTGTTGTCATCGCTAACTGCGTATGGTAGAGCAGTTACGTTATAACGTTCAAAGAAGCCATCAGCTCGATGTTTAAGAAAAGTCCGTTTGCAGACAATGCAACCAGGGTCAAAAATATATAACGCCACCGGCTTACCCTGCTGAAACTTATTGTAGTACGGTGGGTCAGGCAGAGCGTATTTCATCGCATCCCAATGCTGCATACGTGCTGGGATGGCGACAATAGCTTCGCCAAAATCGTTGAACCATTTAACAATCCATTCGCCAGGTTTGTGCCAAAAGTCAACAGGCTTGCTATCAATCGTACAAGCAGCTGATTTATTCAGAGAACACGCCGCTGGCTGCTCAATATCACAAGTACCATAAACGTACAACGCGACCAGAGACCGCGCCCCCACTAATACCGACCACACTGTAAGTACAATTATGAGCAAGGAACCAGCCTCAATTAAACCACTAAGCGGTTTTACCCAACTAGGGTGACTAAGCACGACGCGCTTTAGCAGCCACGATTTAACATCATCCTTGAACGAGGAGTCACAAGCGCGCAAAGTCACGTGACGCGTAAAACAATACACCGACTGACGAAATAGCTTGACGATTTGCCTAGCCAGCTGCCGATTAAACAAACGTATAACCGGTACGGCTAGTAATGCCAAGCCCAAAACAACAAAAGCCGCAATACAAATCATTTTAATAGCTCCCGCATAGTAGACAATAATCGATCAACGTCCGACGCTCGATTGTGCATACCGAAGGAGAGCCGCACCAATGGTGGGTATTTTTTGACGTGCTTGAGATAGTAATGTACGCAAAAATATCCGCTACGTGCCATAATGCCATGTTGCGAGAGCGCCTTAGCAATAAAATGACTGTCAAAATTATTGTGATAGAACGATAGCGTTGGCGTCGGCTGCTGATTGATTAGCGTAATATTTGGTGCAGTCTTGAGTGCATCAAAAACTTTTGTAGCATACTGCATTGTTTTCGCCTGAGACTCTGATTGCTCCATCCACTTCAAAGCTGCACCAAGTCCAATAATTTCAGCATATAGCTGTAAGCCAGGTTCAAAAGCTGTATGCGCATGGGATTTATTCTTCGCGGACAATTGGCAGCTATCTTGCAGTACATCATCAACCATACCGCCACCAACAAAGCTAATCTGCATCTGATCAAGTAGACTACGTCGCACTACCAAAACACCCAAGCTCGGCCCATACATTTTATGTGCCGAGAAGCAGATTGCATCCGCCGGTACAGCCTGAAGCAGTTTACAGTAATGTGCCATAACCTGTGCAGCATCAATGATAACAATTCCACCCGATGCATGCACTCGCTTAACTAGCTCCTTAACATTGGACAAAGTGCGGCAATCAATGTTAGATACGGCGTTCATTATCACAATCGCTCGATCAAAATCAACCTTATCAAGATCAACTGATCCATCCGCATTGCGACTCACAACAATTCGCGGTAAACCGCTACGGTGTGCCAATGACATAGTCGAAAGAAATACTGAGTTATGCTCAATGTCACTTGTAATAATTTGACGAAAATGCGATGTATCAAGTTGACTCTCAAGTAAGTTTAGACCATAAGTTGTGTTAAGCGTAAAACTAACAAAATAGTCACGCGATGATAACTTTAATCGTTTAAGAATAGCCGCACGCACGTCATTCACTGCAGCGTCAACCTTAAGCCCCCAATCGTAGCGAACACGCTCACCGCACGAGTTGTACTCTTGATAATATTGGTTAACCGCATCAATCACTAATCGAGGACGTAAGCTTTGGCAAGCAGAATCCAAATACACCGCCGACTGCGGTAAATAATCAAAGCCATCTGCTGGATCGTGCGCTAAATGTTCAAACAAAATCATCTCCTTAATACTTTATTTATTATAACACAAGCTAAAACACCCCAGCCATTACAGTTGGGGTGTTTTTAGTATTTGAGCTTAACTATTTGTTGCGCTCTTCAATGATCTTTTGGGCTACGTTGTTCGGCACTTCTTCGTACTTATCAAGCTCCATTGATGAAGCCGCACGACCTTGCGACATCGAACGCAAGTCAGTTGTGTAACCAAACAATTCACCAAGCGGTGCATAGCCAACGATCTGCTTAGCACCACCCATCAGATCCGACATTGACTCGACGCGACCGCGCCGTGAGTTTAAGTCACCAATGACGTCACCCATGAACTCTTCAGGTGTAACAATATTAAGCTTCATCACTGGCTCAAGTAGCACTGGCTTAGCCTGCTTGATACCATCGCGCGTTGCCAAAGCACCCGCCATCTTAAATGCCATTTCCGAAGAGTCAACTTCGTGGTAAGAACCATCATATAGCGTCGCTTTAACGTCAACTACCGGATAACCAGCAATTACGCCGCCATCCAATGTTTCAATTACGCCAGCTTTAACTGCCGGACGATATTCTTGTGGCACAACGCCGCCCTTAATTTGGTCAATGAACTCAAAGCCTTTACCTGCTTCATTTGGTTCATATTTAATCCAAACGTCACCGTACTGACCACGACCACCAGACTGCTTGATGTATTTGCCTTGCACCTCTGATGTACCACGAATCGTTTCACGGTAGGCGACCTGTGGCTTACCAGTATTGGCTTCAACCTTAAATTCGCGACGCAAACGATCAACGATAATCTCAAGGTGAAGCTCACCCATACCGGAAATAATCGTTTGGCCAGTTTCCTCATCAGTATGAACGCGGAAGGTTGGGTCCTCTTCAGCCAAACGCTGCAGACCAATTGCCATTTTCTCTTGGTCGGCTTTGGTCTTCGGCTCAACCGCAATAGACACTGGTGGCTCAACGAAATCAATTGATTCCAAATGAATCGGATGAGCGGAATCACACAATGTATTACCAGTAGTTGTATGCTTTAAGCCAATGACTGCAGCAATATCGCCAGCTTTAACTTCTTTGATTTCATCACGTTTATCCGCGAACATTCGGACGATACGGCCAATTCGCTCCTTCTCGCCAGTGTTACTATTCAAAACATACGAACCAGATTCAAGCACGCCTGAATAGACACGCACGTAAATCAGCTTACCCACAAATGGGTCTGTTGCGACCTTAAAGGCTAGAACAGACAAAGGCTCCTTTTCATCAGGTTTGCGGTCAACTTCCTCGCCTGTCTTTGGATCAGTGCCCTTAATATTTGGGGTATCGGCTGGTGACGGCAAATAATCAACTACCAAATCAAGCAGTTTCTCTACGATTACGCCACGGCCATCACCACCGGTCACTAGGTAGAAGTCGCCATTCACTACAAGCTTACGCAAGCAACGCACCAACTCTTCTTGGGTAATGGAGTCCTCGCCATCAGCTAGGTAACGCTCAAATAGTGCGTCATCAGCCTCAACCGCCTTTTCAACTAGTTTTGTACGATATTCTTTAGCCTTCTCAACCATATCGGCCGGGATCTCGCCTTCAACCAATTTATGGTCATTGAATTCCTTGTAGGTGTAGGCCTTCATGTTAATCAAATCAACCACACCATTGACTGTTTTTTCAAAGCCAATTGGAAGATGTACCGGCAAAGCATTCTTGCTTAAACGATTATGAACTGACTCAAGTGACTTATAGAAATCACCGCCGATTTGGTTAATCTTGTTGATGAAAATCAAACGCGGCACACCGTACTTGTTGGCTTGGCGCCACACAGTTTCAGTCTGAGCTTCTACACCCATTTTGCCGTCAAGTACACAAACCGCACCGTCAAGCACGCGCAACGAGCGCTCTACTTCAGCGGTAAAGTCAATATGCCCTGGTGTATCAATGATATTGATGTGACAACCTTCCCAGTAACACGTAACAGCCGCACTAGCGATGGTAATACCACGCTCACGCTCCTGCTCCATAAAGTCGGTCGTAGTATCGCCTTCATGTACTTCACCGATTTTATGCACTAGACCAGTACGGTATAGAATACCCTCGGTGGTAGTAGTTTTACCCGCGTCAATGTGGGCAATAATACCGATGTTACGAAAATTCTCCATCGGAATTTTTTGTTCTGCCATTAAAATCCTTTCGTTTCGTTAGTTATTAAACGCGAGCAAAGTGTGCGAACGCGCGGTTAGCTTCAGCCATACGATGAGTGTCTTCCTTCTTCTTGAAGGCAGCACCAGTTTGATTAACAGCATCAACCATCTCAGCAGCCAAGCGTTCAGCGTAAGGCATACCCTTGCGCGCTCGAGCTGATTGAACTAACCACATAAAGGCAAAATGCTCTTGACGACGCCCCTTAATTGGAAATGGAATTTGATAGTTGGCGCCGCCAACCCGACGGCTTTTAACCTCATACTCTGGCGAAACATTCTTCAGTGCAGTTTCAAGTACTTCTAACGGGTTTTCGCTTTTTAACTTTTTAGCAGCAATCTCCAAAGCGGTATAGACCATGCGCTCAGCGGCCAACTTCTTACCGTTTAGCATTGACTTATTAATTAAACGCTGTACTAATACGCTGTTGTATTTACGATCAGGATTAATACGACGAGCTAGAGACTTAGTTGTCTTACGCGGCATGATTATTTGTCTCCTTTCTTAGCACCATATTTACTACGGCCACGCTTGCGACCATCAACGCCTTGAAGGTCAAGCGCACCGCGCACGATGTGATAGCGAACACCAGGGAGATCAGGGACACGGCCACCACGTACTAAAACGACAGCGTGTTCCTGTAAATTATGTTTTTCGCCACCAATATAAGCCCAAACTTCCTGACCGTTAGTCAAGCGAACGCGCGCAACCTTACGCATGGCTGAGTTCGGCTTTTTTGGCGTCTTAGTAGTAACTTTAATGCAAACACCCCGCTTTAGTGGTGAATCTTGCTGATAAACCCTAGTTTTTAGAGTGTTTTGAATCGTCTGCAAAGCAGGTGACTTCGATTTCTTAGTGGCGCGCTTGCGTGGCTTGCGCACTAATTGATTAATTGTAGGCATCTGACTCCTCTATAAATTAGCTAATATTAAGCAATTGCTTCTTCATCTCAGCACAGACAAGAAACGTGAAACTCAACTGATATTCTAGCATAGTTCGAACGCTTATGCAATACACTAAACATCAAAAGACCCGACCGAGTCAGAGTAAAAACTAAGCTACGCCCAACTAGCAAACTGTCCAGTGATTGTTTCCTAATGGTTGAATATAAGCGTTCAATTCAAGCATTGTCAGCTCTGCTGCTAGCGCCTGTGGGGTAAGGTTCAATCTTTGACACAATTGGTCGCCATCAGTAACTCCAGACAGAATTAAGTCATATACTTGCTGCCCAACTGGTGAATTATAGCGGATTTTAGTACCAACTTTATTTGAATCATGCAATGTAATGCCCAACTTATCAAGAACGTCATGGCTAGACAAAACTGGCGTGGCCCCTTGCGCAATCAAGCGATTACACCCAACTGAGAGCGGCGATGTTACATTGCCCGGTACAGCCATTAGCTCCTTACCCTGCTCTAAGGCATGCATTGCCGTATTTAATGTGCCTGAACGCTCTCCAGCTTCAACTACGACTACGACATCAGCCAATGCGCTAATCAACCGATTGCGCTGCAAGAATTGATACCCTCGCACTGGCGTATCTGGAGCATATTCACTAATAATTAATCCCCCAGACTTAACAATATCTTCAGCCAATCGGATGTTAGTACGCGGATGAGGATTTGCTAAGCCGTTGCCAATCACCGCTATCGTTCTTCCGCCAGCAGCCAATGCCGCCTGATGCGCTAAAGCATCATGACCTAAAGCTAGACCGCTAACAATGATCACACCAGCCTCAACCAAAACACTGACTAGCCGCGCGCTAATTGCTCGACCATAGGCCGTTGGCTTACGTGATCCAACCACGGCTACAGTTGGCAGAACTGGTTGCAACTTTCCAACATACCACAGCATTTTTGCTGGCTTGTCAATCGCAGCTATACGCTGTAGTAATTTATCTTCTTGTGGTAATATTTGTTTGATATTTTGCATAATTTGTATCTAAATAGTTGACAAAATAAAAAAATAGTGATAATATTAGGATGTTATCGGGTTACTTAGGTAATTCGAGAGCACCTTATACCCCCTATTTTAACACAAATGGTGTTAGGCTACGCGCAGATGGGAAGTTTCACCCTCCACTTTTCAAATTAGAAATCGGCGCGTATCTAACCCTCTTGACCGGCGGACCCCGCGAACGTGTGAGGTGGGTCACGCTTGCAGCAATGCTACCTATCAAACGGGGTGTCGAGAGGTCTTAAAACCCGCTAGATTGTAACTATGCCCACCCTTGTTACAACTGGCGGGTTTTAAGTTTCAATAGTATTATCCTCTAACTTATAAGTAGTTTGCTGAAAATTTCCTACGGCAAAATCACTTGCTATTTGCTGAATTATCGGCGCTAATGCTTGAAGCTTAACATAATCCGACTGACTAATTCGACTTAACACGTAGCTCCGGCGATCACATATCGGCTGAGTATCGCCATCTTTCGTCGGCGGCAGTCCCGAGCCAACTCGTACTCGATTAAAATCATAACCACCAAGGTAAGCGATTAAATTTTTTATACCGTTATTGCCAGCATGCGAGCCGCCAGATCTCGTTCTTACAGTACAAAACGGCAAAGACATTTCGTCATAAATAACCAGAATGTCTTTATTGTCCAAACGATAGAACTCTTTAACTGCCCGTACCGATTCGCCCACCAAATTATAGTAAGTCATTGGTTCGAGCAAAATTATATTCTCGCCGTTAATTTTTCCAAATGAAACTTCGCCCTTGAACTTCTTTTTTTCTTCCCATAACGAAAACGGGTTGTTTAGAAACAGCTCATTGACTATCATAAAGCCAAAATTATGCCGCGTCCCAGAGTATACGGATCCTGGATTACCCAAACCAACAATTAACTTCATTTACTATATTATACCACTAGCCATAGCTTAGCACCCACAGTTTGTTTGTGCTAAAATATAGGCATGATGGATCAGATGTTTGGCGAAATAAGCCTTGAGCGGCGCATCTATGCTCTATTCAAGCTTGATGTCAAGATCAAAGCCGTAATTGCCAACAACATCCCAACCAGCCGCAGTGCAAATGCTACTGTATTTCTCACTACTAGCAATTTGCTCTTTTGCTTTATCGATTCCAAGATGCATCTTACTCTAGGCGATGTCCGCAAAATGATAACCCGAATGAATCTCACCATCGAAAAAGTTCTAGCGCCCGACGCCGATGTTGACTATTTTGATAACATCGCCCGTGAAAAGTTCAATGCTACCTTCCCGGGCCGCAATAACGTATCTGACAGCGACCTAACCTTTTACCGTACGTTGGCGCCTTATTGTCCAGCACTTGTGCAAATTTCTAGCATTACTGGTAACGTAATTCGCCAATACGATTCTTCCGCTGTTGGCAATTGGCGGCCGAGCGTCCGCTTTTCTTATCGGCGCATGCGTACTAGCTAGTCCAAATCAACCCATTGCTATTACCAAAAGTAGCAAATATTATTCATCAATCAACTCCGGCTGCATCGCATGATAGCCAATCAGCACCGTCCAAATATAAGCGCAGGTCTTCGGTATCATCAACATGCCAATCACCGGCCAAATATGTACTAACAACACCACTGGCAAATAAAAACCAAAACTCAATACAATTGTCAGCCAAAGATATCTAAAACTACTATCATTATACTGTTTAGCTGCTTTATAGCACAGAATTAGCACTAGTAAACCAAGCAAAGTAAACGGAATATTACGATAAATACCCCAAGCTAACGGTGGCGTCACACTGAGCCAATCATTTTGTGGCAATAACGCTAATATTATTCTACTCAGCGCCAGCGCCCAAACTACTATTGTCAGCCCGCGCCTACCACTGACATTATAGCGTCGCCGCCATACATAATAGAGTAGTACATAGAATAGCGTCATCGTAATGGAAGTTACTAACTTGCCGACTCCTAACGCTGCCGCATACGAAGCTAGCCCGGTCGTAAGAAGCGCAACCATCCGCGGCACTAGATGAAAGGCGTCGCCTAGCCCCAACACTACGGCCATAATACCGTAAAGCAGAAACTGCTTCGATGTCCTATTGGAGCTCATCTTCCGACTACCCAGAATCATCTTTACGCCCAAATATGTCACCATCAGTAGATACACTACGTCAAAAGCCGTCTCAAAAATCGCTTGCATTAACCCTCCTTTGCCTTGCTAACTTTATCAGCCGTAAATAAAAACTCTTTAGAATATACCGTTCGCTTAACCACTTCAATTAACGTTGCATAGTCAAAATTCCGTTGCGACATCGCCGTCATAATTGATGTCAGAACAAAATCTACTAATTGCTCCCGAGAAAAATCACTCGTAAAAATCTCTCGGTCAACCTTAGCGTCGCGCTTTAGAACATCTAGCATTTGCGACCGTACCAGTGATAAATACTGCCGCATCGATTCACAGCCCTTGGCTCGCCTAGCCGATGATAAGCTCATAGCGTGTACTGTAAAAAAATTCGGGTATTTATCAATACCGCATTTAATATACGTAGTCAGCTGAGTGATAAACTCCGCAAAATTCATTTGCGACGGCGACAAGTCGTCCAATTTTAATATATCCGCCCAAACGCTCTCAATTGTGGCAATCAACAAATCATCCTTAGACGGAAAGTAGTAATAGAGCGAACCCAAAGCCACATGACAGTGTTCTGCCACCGTTCTCATATTAACTGATGCTAGCCCTTTATCTGCGGCTAGCTCTCTACAAACTGCCAGAATCTTTTCACGCGAGGTAACTACGGTATTCAATTTAGCCTTTCATTTAATATGAACAATGTTCAGTATTAATTATAGCCAACCAACTACCGCGCGTCAACCAGCGCACCGCAACAAAAATAGCCGCCTAGACAGCGGCTATCTCTATTGCTCAACCGAACCGTCATGAACGTCGCCGACCTGCACTCAGTGCAAACCATGCTTGGCCACAGCAGCATCACCACCACGCAAATTTACACTCACGTCACCAACCCCTACCTCAAGGAGGTTCACGACAAGTTCTAAAGCGAAGTCTAATTGCTCTCGCTTATCTCACAAAATTTCGAAAATGAATTATACCACAGAATTAAATGTGGTATACTATAAATGGTATACGGTAATTATAGGTATACAGCTCATAAAAGTGCTATGAAAGGATGTGGCATTATGCCGTGGGAAGTTCAAAGTGAAGATGGCGACGTTATAGTAAAAGTCTATACCGGTGACGACAAAGATATGATAAACAGAGATACTGGAAGAGAAGTATATTCTGAATTTATTATACAAGAAAAGGGTCCTAATGGAAGTCACGCTCACATAGGGTTAGACGAAAATGGCGATGAAATATTCAGATCAGATAGATAGTATAATACTATCTGTGCTATAATATTACCATGGATAACATTAAGCAAGTCGAGCAGATTGTAGAACAAGCTTGGCCAACCGCAACCACAGAGAAGCGCGAGAAGTTGGTTCAGCTAATGGTGGCGTTTGAGTCACCAAAATGGGATGAATATTTGTTCGCCGCCGAGAAAAACCAGATCGCCGGCAGCGATGTGCTACTAAAGCACAAAGCCGAGCTGGTTGACGCCGGCGCGCGCGGCATCGCCGACCACGACGACACGATGCTAACCAACTTCGACGTCGACTACTACCAGCGCCAAGTCAAAGCTTTACTGGGCTATCTAAAGTAGCCACTGGGGGGGCAACAACGCCCCCCTTTTTTATACTTAAATGAGCCGCCACCCAATCACCTTGTCCGCCGCGGCAAATTCAGCGCCAAACTATTGACAATTCACGCATAAATTGGCATAATAATGGCATCCTGTGGGTCACCTCGGTTATCCGAACGGACGTACTTTGACCCATATTGCCCGTAGCAAGGTTGTTGACCTCTACGCGCGCTACTACGTCGCCATTTGTGTCGACCGAACCGTCAAGGACTACCGCGCGTCAACCAGCGCACCGCAACAAAGATAGCCGCCAAGACAGCGGCTATCTCTATTGCTCAACCGAACTGTCATCTTGATACTCAGACAACGCATCCGTATCAATCTTCTTCAGCTCGAACACTTTTCTGACTGACACACAAAAATTGTGTTTGATCATCAATTCAACCAGCTTTTCACCGTCAACCAGGATAATATGTTGATTATTAGCGTAATCTTTTGCTTTGTTTGAGAACTTAGCTGTAGTAACAAATAACCCATGCCCTTGCTTCCCCGAAATTGCACCAACAAAATTCTGAATCATAGGCTGGCCGATAACGCTATCTAACGCCCATTGCTTAGCCTGTATATAAATCAAAGAGAAACCGAGCTGATCCTCCATAATAACACCATCGATTCCATCATCACCAGACGCAGCGGTAACATGACTACCATAGTCAATGGCGCCATAACCCATTTTAGATAGCAAATCTACCACCAACTTCTCAAACGTATACGGTGAAATTTTCAGTATCTCATTCAGCAAATCAGAGGCAAGTGCGCTATTGATCTGCTCGTAAGCCTCTTCAAATTTATCATCCGGGGTAAGTCCACTGTCGTCTGAATCTACCGACGACGACTTATTTTTGCCGGCCGAATTACACGTCTCAAATTCTACAAACGACGGGAATCGCTCTAGGTACTTTGAATCTATTATTTCTGGATTGTCTTTAAGAACGCTTCTGCCTACGTCAGTAATAGCAACAGTAGCCTTAGCTGGACTCGCCACCAAGCCAGCTTTCTTTAAGTAAGTCTTCGCCCACCCAACTCTATTAATAAAAATACCTTGCCGGCCGCTAGAAAGCATTTTCGCCAAATCATCGTTTGATAAATTTAACCGCCGAGCCAGCATTTTGCATACGTCACGGATCGCATACGTTTTGCCATCACTTATTTCCTCTAGCAAAGGCTTCATTAGCTCGTAATATTTTGGTACCGTCATTAGTCATGCCTCGTTATTTATAATATATATTATACAAGCAATTACTACTCTAGTCCACTTTTGCCTTATCGCTCAAGCAGCGCGCAGCATATAGTCTAACGATAGTAAGGGCTATCGTTAAAAGGTTTAAGATTGGCTGTTTACCAGCGTTTTGGTTGTACCAATGACCTTGTCTTTATACTTAACTACGTTAGCAATAGTTAATTTTTCAATGGCTCGAATGTAACGCTCCATATAGTCAAAATCAGGCTCGCCATCTGGAGTAATGGGGAGAGTAATGGTAAGTGCTCGCAACTTATTCCATGTTGCCATGTTATTGTATGAAAATAACGTTGGTAATTTTGCTAATCTTCCTATCAAATAAAGCCCGACTAATCTATTCTTTATAATTTTTCCCGTCAAAGAAAACACGTGATTATGTGTAGCCATCTTATATTCAAAATCACGATAATAAGCATTACCCCAAAAATCAATCGTTATTGTGTTGGCAGGAAAAATTTTTGCTTTTCTGTCTGTTCTCCCTTTGATCCCGTGATTATCAACACCACTATTAATTAAAAAGGCACCTTTACCGTTAATATCTTTTTGTTGTAAATCAACATCGCCAGTAGAAGAAGAAAATAAATCACCTACAACAAACTTCTTAAACCTCAACGCCCCATTTTTGCAACCAGTTTCTAAAGAGCTGTTTTCGTCAGATGCGGATTTTCTAGAGAGAGAGAGTACTTTCTTATCTTCATCCGTCAATTCATAGTCGTCAAGGTTAGTTACCTTTAAATAAGCCTCTAGCTCCTTGATGCGATCTTCCTCTAGCTCCTTGATGCGATCTTCCATATACTGCCAGTCAATGTCATCTACTGTGTATTCATGGTTAGGGTCAGCGTGTTCGATGACGGGAAGCTCAACAACTGTTTCGCTTATTTTTTCTTTGAAATGTCTAACGAGATAACTCTGGTAATATCCACTATGCTTATTTAAGATGGCTATAAAATACATAGCGAGATTTTCGTTAAATCCCCTAAACTTTGGAATAAGGGTTTTTGTGAATTGACCTGCGTAAAAATCATGTTGCATATAATGAAATTGCATACTAATCATTCCAACTGCAAGAGAATTTCCGGGTATAAGATGATCATCATCATAATATCTTACATACCCATATATTCCATTATTATTTTCCGTTCTTGTAAAATAAGGGTATTTCGCCCTTTCACTAAATATAAAATTTTTCTTATCTAGTTGTGGATTATTTATAACATTAAATAAGTTTTTAATCAAAAACTTCTTATTCATCCCGCTTTATCTCACCTTTTAAAATGGCGCTCACCTTCCATGACAAATAATCAGCTACCGTTTTTTCGAAGTCTTCTTCTGTCGGCGTGGTGTCAATCTTTTTATGCTGGTTGTATGTCCAATCGTCACCGTTCAGAGCAATAGTATCTTTGATTACAAGTCCGTTGGCTTCCGTATAATAATCAGTTTTTGGCTTTTTACCAAGGCAAATTGCCACAATTTCGTCGTACCTCTCTAGAGCATGGTCAACGTTTCGCAAATTCACTTTTTGTGTTGACTTTTTACGATTTTGCCTTGCGTAACCGTCTTCGCTAAAGTCAACGAACGTCACCATATCGTCCACTTCATGCGGGCGATTTACCTTAAACAAGTAAATAGCTGTTTGCACAGAAGATTTACCATTAAATAAATCCATCGGCATGTGAATACTTGCAAGCAATGTATTTTTCTCTAATATGTACTTAGCATACACATCACCCTGGCCGCTACCGGCGTTTTCCTGAATCAAAACGGCACCGTAACCTGTTTCCATTTTTGATAATGCTTCTTCTACAAAGCTAAGCCCTTTACCCGGTGCAGAATAAGGCGGATTCAGCAAGAATACGCTAGCTGGAAAATCATGCGATTTCATAAAATTAGGGGCCTCTTTGTGGGAGTCGCCACAAATAATTTGCGATGAACCGTCTCCCATCAGGATCATATTAAGCACGGCTAAAATATAAATATTACCTAGAATCTCAATACCCAAAAGTTGATTTTGCTTAATATTTTTAATCTTGCGGTCTAACGCCGTATTATCTTTGATGCTATTCTTTGCATCATCAATCATCAACTCCATAGCAGATACAAGAAACCCCGAAGAGCCCATACAGGTATCCCACACGAAAGAATCTTTATTAGTTCTTGTAATTCGTGCCATTAAGTTTGTTACAAAGCGCGGCGTCAATACGACGTCATTCTTTTTGTCATTATCAATCGAAACCCAATCGTTAAGACTGTTTAGGATTTTACCCGTAAAGTCTAAATGAATATTACTTTCGAGTAGTGGCAATATCTCCTCTTTTACCTGCTTATAAACCGCCTTAATTACACTTTCACCATTCACAGGTCTCCAAAGATCACGCTTTTCAAATACAGGTTTTAAGTAATTATTAACCATCTCAATCTTATCACTTGGGCATTGCTTTTTTAGCAAGAACGAGTTGGTGCGATTAATAATTTTGTTACCATCGTTATCAAACGCATCATCATTACTATAGAAATCCGTCACTTCAAGCGGTTTGACACCTTCTGTGGTAAGACCTGCCATAATCAAACCGCAGAAGAAGTAGAGTTTATCATTAGTAGAAAGCAAATTTTTAATAGCAGCATCATCATAAATTCTCTGGTGAATGTTTTTAATACTTTGCTCTAGCAACTCCTCTTTATCGCGTTTAAGTTTTTCAAGCTCTTTATCAGTAAGCAAGAGTCTATCCAACATATGGTATAAATAATCTATGTTCTCGCTTTTCATTTGGGAAAAATCAAAATTAGGAATTTCCTTTGGAACTTTCCCATTCTTTTGGGCAACATAATAAGCTTTAAGCTCCGGGTTTATTATCCGCCCATCGACAAGTTCCCATCCATTAATACCAATAATGATAACTTCGCTATACGTGCCTTCATTGAGAATAGCGAGACCATAATGCAAAGCTCCATTTACGGCATATTGTTGCACCACACTATGAGGATTTTTTCCATTACTTATAAGCTCAATATCGCCATCTTTGGAAAGCTTTTCAAGCTTGTTTTTGGTTCCCTTGGCTTCAATCATCACAGGGATATCACGGCGAGTATTATTCTGTAACAAAAGTTGAATGTCAGGATAATTATTCCCTGAACCACCTGACTTGCTGTCTGCCTCTTTCAATGCTTTGGTAATAGAAGAATTTATTTCTTCGGTCTTGCCATAATGCCTGATATTCAGTTCATCAAGCTGCGCTTTATAATATTCTTCGACTTTTTCTTCAACACTTGCCATCTTTACCTCCTTATAGCCATCCTGTGCATTCAATCCATCTCGACACTATGCCTTAGAGACATCACCACTAGGTTCTCAATATGCGGTGTACGCGGAAAGAAGTTGAACGGAGTATGACTCTCGATACGATAGCGTTCGCTAAGTCGCGCCACATCACGCGCCTGCGTTGCTGGATTACATGACAAATAAATCACCCGCGGTGGCAAGACCTCTAATATCCGATCAACCACTTTAGCATCTAAGCCAGCGCGCGGTGGGTCGACAATAATTGTCGCGTCAGCCACAATATACTCTAGTGCGTCTTCACTCTTAGCATGTACTCCGCGCACGTTAGGACGACCAGCTAAATTATGCTCCAGCTCAGCATAGGCTGAATTATCCGTTTCCACTAACGTCAACGGACGCTCGCCTGCCACCGACAAACCAATCGTACCAA